>NZ_JAMXXZ010000019.1:0-51071 GCF_024129285.1 Acinetobacter sp. S4397-1 | reverse complement strand
CACAAGTATCCGGGAATGCCACGCCATCACGGTTTTGAATGACTGGAGACATTTTCTCCAGATTGATCTGGTGCATGATGCCGTTACCGGCTGGAATCACATCGACATTTTCAAACGCGGTTTTGGTCCACTCAATAAAATGGAAACGGTCTTCATTACGACGGTCTTCAATGGCCCGGTTTTTTTCAAAAGCATCCGGGTCAAAACCGCCATATTCCACCGCTAAAGAGTGATCAACGATCAATTGCGTTGGTACCACCGGATTGACTTTGGATGGATCGCCGCCCTGCTCGGCAATGGCATCGCGCAAACCGGCAAGGTCAACCAGTGCAGTTTGACCGAGAATGTCATGACAGACCACGCGGGCGGGATACCAAGGGAAATCGTGATCCTGTTTACGGTAAATCAGTTCTTTTAATGACTGTTCAAGAATTGCGGGATCACAGCGGCGCACCAGCTGCTCGGCCAGTACTTTGGAGGTATAGGGAAGTTTGGCATAGGCGCCTGGCTGGATATCTTCCACAGCCTGGCGCACGTCATAATATTCCAGCGGGGTGCCTTGCAGCGGTTTACGATATTTTTTGTTCATTAACCACGCTCCGCCAATGGTTTAAACTGAAGGTTTTCAGGACCTGTGTAGTTCGCGCTTGGACGGATAATTTTTCCATCTTGACGCTGTTCGATCACGTGCGCTGACCAGCCTGCTGTACGGGCAATCACAAACAATGGCGTAAACATTGCAGTCGGAACACCCATTAAGTGATAGCTCACTGCACTAAACCAGTCGAGGTTCGGGAACATGTTTTTTACTTCTTTCATCACTGCTTCCAAACGCTCAGCGATTAAGTACATCTTGGTATTTTCTTGTGCTTCTGCCAAATCATGGGCCACTTTCTTGATCACTTCATTCCGTGGGTCAGAAATCGTATATACCGGGTGACCAAAACCAATAATCACTTCTTTATTTTCAACACGTTTACGAATATCTGCTTCTGCTTCATCTGCATTTTCATAACGTTGTTGAATCACAAATGCCACTTCATTTGCACCCCCATGCTTAGGTCCGCGCAGCGCACCAATACCGCCGGTAATTGCCGAGTACATATCAGAACCTGTACCTGCAACCACACGTGAAGTAAATGTAGATGCGTTGAACTCATGCTCAGCATACAAAATTAATGAGGTATGCATGGCCTGAATCCATTCTTCAGATGGTTTTTCGCCATGCAGCAAATGTAAGAAATGTGCGGCAATGGATTCATCATCAGTTTCAACTTCAATACGACGACCGTTGTTGCTGAAGTGATACCAATACAACAAAATTGAGCCCAAACTTGCCATTAATTTATCGGCAATATCTTTGGCGCCCGCTTTGTTATGATCTTCATGTTCTGGTGTTAAACAACCCAAAACTGACACCCCCGTACGCATTACATCCATCGGGTGTGCAGATGGTGGTAATTGCTCAAGGGCGGTTTTAAGTGCGACCGGTAAACCACGCAGTGCTTTTAATTTGGCTTTATAGGCTTTGAGTTCGGCTTTATTCGGTAATTTGCCATGGACAAGCAGGTAAGCCACTTCTTCAAACTCGCTTCCTGCTGCAAGATCAAGAATGTCATAGCCACGGTAATGCAAGTCATTGCCGCTACGCCCTACGGTACAAAGGGCTGTATTGCCTGCAACCTGCCCGCTAAGTGCAACTGATTTTTTTGGTTTGAAGCCTGTGGCTGGTTCATATGAGCTCATAAGATCGTCCTTTCCTATTTATTCCTGTCTGTTTAATTTTTTGTAGCACACGGCAACATCCGCCGTGTTTACTGTTTATTTGGTTTTGGCAAATGCATTGTCCAGATAGTCTTCAAATGCGTAGTAATTAATACGTTCATATAACTCTTTACGCGTTTGCATAATGTCTACTACGTTTTTTTGAGTGCCCTCTTTACGCAGGGTTTCATACACGGTTTCAGCAGCTTTATTCATGGCACGGAAAGCCGAAAGTGGATAAAGCGCCAGGCTTACATCGGCAGATGCCAACTCTTCAGTCGTAAACAGTGGTGTAGAACCAAATTCGGTAATGTTTGCCAAAATCGGCGCACCAGTTTTCTGTGCAAATTGCTTGTACATCTCAAGCTCGGTAATTGCTTCAGGGAACAGCATATCAGCACCTGCTTCAATGTAGGCACCCGCACGGTCAATGGCTGCCTGTAAACCGTCAACCGCCAAGGCGTCGGTACGTGCCATAATCACAAAGCTATCATCGCTGCGGGCATCTACCGCAGCTTTAATACGGTCAACCATTTCTGCTTGAGTCACAATGGCTTTGTTCGGACGGTGACCACAACGTTTGGCACCGACCTGATCTTCAATGTGCATTGCACCGGCACCATACTTGATGAGCGATTTCACTGTACGGGCAATGTTAAAGGCAGAAGATCCAAAACCTGTGTCGGCATCTACCAGTAATGGCAGATCACAGACATCGGTAATACGGCGTACATCGGTCAAAACATCATCAAGGTTACTGATGCCCAAATCAGGCAATCCCAGAGAACCGGCTGCTACACCACCACCTGATAAGTAAATTGCTTTATAACCGGCACGTTTTGCTAAAAGTGCATGATTGGCATTAATGGTTCCGACCACTTGTAAGGGCTGCTCTTGGGCGACTGCATCGCGAAATAGCTGACCCGCAGTTTGTTTAGCCATTGTTATATTCTCCTTGTCCTTGTGACAGTATGTACTCAATATTTTTCTAAGACGGATTGATCTACCGATCCATGATTAATTCGCCAGGTTCACGATTAACTCATGCAGTTACACATTTAAAATATTGGTATTTTCCGGTGCTTCTTCAGTCAAGCGCGTATATTTCAAAAGTTGCTCAGATTAATCAGGCTGAAGTTTATATACTTTCAAATCAACTACTTATCCAAATGAAACGTATTACAGCATGTCGTTTTTATTTAGAAAACAGCCTATATACCTACTTGCAATAATCTTTCGTACTGAAAAGATTTGATTTTAAACACTATTAATTTGATGAGCTTGAGAAAGTCCAGCAAGATGATGAACAGCTTAATTCATGGCTCTTTCCTTTATTTCTAAACACCTTAATAGTGATTATATTTTCCTGATTAATCCGATTAAAAATTTAGACCGGAATGGCTTCCAATAGCACAGAACCATATAGCTCACGTAAGTCTTTTTTCAGGATTTTTCCTGTCCCACCTACAGGGATTGAATCTACAAAAATCACTTTGTCTGGAATCTGCCATTTCGCAATTTTATTGGTATAAAAATCCAGCACTTCACTTTCTGTTAATTGACTATGCTGTGATCTTTTTGCAATTAAAATAGGCCGTTCATCCCATTTAGGATGGGTCGCCGCAATCACCGCGACGCTATCCAGCTCCGGATGTGCGATGGCAATATTTTCCAGCTCAACCGATGAAATCCACTCGCCTCCGGATTTGATCAGGTCTTTAGAACGATCACTAATCTGCATATAGCCATCTTGATCGAGCGTGGCAATATCGCCTGTATCGAACCAGCCATCCGCAGTTAAGGCTTGATCAAATTGATTAAAATAAGACTCAACAATCCAGTGACCTTTAATTTGCAGATGCCCCGGCGTGTGACCATCACGTGCAGATTGCTCAACTCCTTTCTCTTCATGACACAGGCGCAGGCTCACACCATAAGGTGGTCGCCCCTGAGCGTACCGGATTGCGGTCTGCTCGGCCTCATCGCTATCTAAATGCTTGGATTTAAGCTGGTTCACCACACCCAGCGGGCTGGTTTCTGTCATGCCCCAAGCGTGAATCGTTTCACATTGAAAATCGTCTTTAAACGCTTTCAGCATAGATGGAGGACATGCCGCGCCACCAACAATATTACGCACCAGACTTTCCAGTTTACTGCCAGCCTGATAGGCTGCCGTCAACAGGCCCTGCCAGATGGTCGGTACACCTAAAGCATTCGTGACTTTATATTTATCAATTAACTGCACCAGACTCGCACCATCCAGCATCGGACCCGGTAGAACCAGACTGCATCCCACCATCGCAGCAGAATATGGAGTACCCCAGGCATTAACATGGAACATCGGCACCACTGGCAAGATGCGGTCAAGCGCCGAGAAATTAAATGAATCTGGCAAGCTCGCAGCATAGCTATGTAAAACAGTAGAGCGATGCGTGTATAAGACACCCTTAGGATGACCTGTGGTCCCCGAGGTATAACACAATGAACTGGCTTTAGATTCTTCCAGTTCTGGCCACTCCAACTGATCTGACTGGGCGCGGATTAAATCATCATAAAAATAAACATTTGGTAAAGCTTTTTGAATTTCATCATCAAAGGCGTCCAGACAAATAAAGTGTTCAACACATGGAATGGAATCTTTAATAGATAACACTAAATTAATAAATGTTTTATCAAAAATCAGAACCTTATCATTTGCATCATTTACGATATAGCTGAGCTGTTCTGGAAATAGTCGAGGGTTGATGGTATGACAGACCAATCCACTACCTGAAATGCCATACCAGGTTTCCAGATGGCGATGATTATTCCAGGCAATAGTGGCCACGCGATCGCTAATCACCAAATCGAAAGATTCCAACACATTGGCAAAACGCTTTGCATTTTGTGCAACCTGACCCCAGTTGGTATGGGTCATCGTGCCATCCGTATTCTTTGAGATAATCGCCGTATCAGCATGATAGGTTGCGGCATGCTCGATGAGGCTGCTAATCAGCAGCGGCTGAAACATCATATTTCCGATCATCTAAAAACTTCCTTATTCACTAATTTTTTAGAGTAGTTTTTACATCCGTCGAGTATTTTCACACGGGAATTGCCCCTTAAATTACTCGCTTTTTTTATTTTGTTTTTGTCATTTGGTTTTGTATTTTTGTCATTTCGTCACAATGAGACAAAATATTTAAATATTAACTATGTCATTGTATTTATTCAATATAATTAAAACAAATGAAGCTTATTTATAAAACTGAAGCCGTTTTTTTGCTTTAAACCCGTCAGCCCCCCAATTCCACTCTTGATCCTTTGATAAATAACGACAGGTTTAAAAAAAATGCAGATAAAATTCACCCTTCATTTTTAGCAATGAAGGGTGAAATGGAAGATGGTTTGCTCATGGATTCAGCTATCGCGCCATGACAGAAAAATGTTTATGTCGCGACATGCATTCGCCGCCAACGTCCAGGCGTTATTCCATACCAACGCTTAAACGCCCGGGTAAAATTGGCCTGATCGTCATAACCAACTTGATTCGCCACATCAATAATCATGAGCTTTTTGTTTTTCAATAAAGTGGAGGCCAGATTTTTACGGGTATTTTCCAGCAACGCTTCAAATGTGGTCTGATCGCGATGTAAATAGCGGTACAACGTAAAGCGGTGTACGGAAAAATACTCGGCCACTCGTTCAATGGTACAGTTACGGTGCGGCAAAAGCTCTTCAATGATTTTACAAATCTGGCTGATCAGATCCAGACTTTCCCGGCTTTGTAATTCCGATAAATGCTGACGTAAAAACTGGTCAAGCTGACGGTCATGTCCTGCTCGTTGTTGATCCAGCTGTTCTTGTGGAAACAAAATTTCATGCTGCATTTGCCCAAACCAGACCGGACAGCCAAACACTTTTTCATACAGATGCGCGCACTTTGGTTTTGCATAGGAAATACGTACCAAAGACGGCCGCCAAGATTTGCCTAAAATCATTTCAATAATAGACACCATCGCGACCAAATAAGCAGTTTGATATTGCTCCTTGCCTGGAATATCACCATCAATATGCATACAAATACGTGCATACCCCTGATCTTCCTGCAAATCCAGTTTTTGACCGCGGTACCACATGCTGCCGTAATTAAACAGGCTCTGCATGGCATCTCGCATACTGGCGGCATTCAACACCAAAAACCGTAAAGGCCCGATATTTAAAAACTGGGCTTTTTTCCCAATCAATAACCCTAAATGGTCACAACCCGTTAACTCTTCCACAGCCTGAAAAATATGGCCTTGCGTTTGCAGGGAAATGGGCAGCAAATTATTTTTCAAGTCATCTAATTGAATAGCGAACTGATCGAATAATGCTTGCGCATCATGGCCCTGCTCTTGTAAATAATCGGCAATCAGATTAAGTATGCCAATAGGATTAGATTTTTCTTGAATAAAACTGTCCATCATTTACTTTGACCTCCTGAACTGCCGAAGGAAAACCAGCTTATCCTTAGCCTGTTTCAGTGCTATTTTCATTTTGCTAATCTGTTGAATGTGAACCCAGCCGATCCTGTTGACAAACATCAGGATAGATCAGGTCTCCTTGCCTTTATCTTTTTAAGCCCTTGCGTCAAAAATTCATTTTGAATACCAAAGAGGCAAAATCACGGTCATCTAAAACACTAAACTCGTTTGATCCAAAAAAGTTGGTATAGGCAAGTTCCGCCGTATATTTTTGCTGATAGGTAGCCGATACACTGGCACTCATGGCCATTTGCCCTTCCTGAAAATTTTGGCTATACCCATGAATATCATGACGAAACATGAGACTTGGAGTAATAACGGTAGCAGGCAATAACTCCGGATAATTTAACGCACCTTTTAAACGATACCCTAACGACCATTCACTGAAAAATCCATCTTTACTATTACAAAAACGCTCGTTCATTCGATCAATAGCTTCATCGGGTAAATGGGCTGTTCCATAGGCAGTACATTGAAACTCTTTGGTTTGCGGATTATAAGCTCCCGTCGATAAATCACTTCGACCAAATGCGCTACTGCGTCCGATACGATGATTAGCAATATCTGCAATATGATTAGCACCAAATTCTGCGGTCCATTTTAAATCTTTCCCACCCCAAAAATCAGGGAATGTATGGTTTGCACCTATGGAAAATTGAGTAACAGGCAATCGGACATAGCCTTTGATATATTGATTTAATTCCGGTGATACTCCCGGTTCGGTGAAAGGAGTATCCTTGGCTAAAATTTGAAAATAGACGATATCAGGGCCATTGAGCTGTAAGGGCTGGTTGGGCTTATGGTTGAGTTCACTATAAATAGAAGTCGCGCCAACTGTGGTACTCAAGCTTAAGCCATACATTTCAATATTTTCTGGATAAACTGCAAAAAAAGCAGCCGTATCAAAGTTTTCAGGGCCATAGCCTTTGACAGTGGTCGCATCAAAATTTGCAATCCGATTGTGAAAGTTGGCGTAATAAATTCCAAGTTCAGCATTGTTAAGAACCGGAATATTTTGTTTCAATGCCAAACCAAATTGCCCACTGTCCTTAGGCATACGGTCACTGGTCCTTGGGATATAAGTCTGATTGTTTAGCGCCGTTTCAGACAACTTGTCTCCTGAGGCAATCAGCATAGGACCACAGTTTTTAGGTAATACATCGGAAACTTCAAAAAAAGTTCCGCAGCCATCGGCCACCGTCGGCCTGAACTTAAATTGATAAAATCCTTCTACTTTTAGTTTTGCATTAAGCTGGGTAGAAAATGAGAACATTTCAGCTGGAATAATGTTTTCTCGAAATTCTCCTCCTGGACTGTTCATTGCCGCGAAGTCAAACGCATTGACTGAATTAAGCCCATTTAATAGAAAACGGGATTTGCCCCAATTTAAAGCTTGCTTGCCAATTTTGATATTTAAATCTTGATCATTATCAAAGGTGAAGTTTTTCCAGATATAAGCATCCCACAGATCAATCCCTTTAAATTTGGCCAGGCGAGGCCAGGCAGAATCATCAAATGCTTTTAAATCGCCATGTCCGGTTTCATAAGCATGGTCATACCAGTATTTTGTACTCAGTACAGCCCCCTGATGTCTCCCGTCTACTTTGACTTGGGTAAAACCTTTTATAATTTGAGAAATAGCATCATTTTTACTGAAGTTCATCCGACCATCATCAGCATTAATATCCAGGCTATTGCCTGCTTTACCAATATGGTTTGCATCTGGTTTATACAGTAAATTTCTGTCTGCTGACTGGGTACTCCAGCTTCCCCCTAAACTTAAATAAGTCTCGGTTGAAAGTTTCCAGTTTTCATTTAGCTCAAAACTGCCAGCACTGGTGTGAGGCGTAATAACCAAAATACCAGACATTATTCCAATATATTGCTTGCGCGATCTGCTGCTTCCTTTCCTATTGAAATATATAGATTGATTCACCATACCATCTCCATTTAGATATGATTGTTTTTGAGAATCCTGCTGCAACAATTGTGAAGAACCTAAATGAAAGGCCGTTAACCTTGAATTTGAAACTATTCGGTAACCAGTCCGCTTAAGCGGCCGCTATTTCCATACCCAGTTATTCTCCCCTCGCATTCAAGGCAGACAGCATCGAAATGAACAGCACACAAGCTTCCTCATGCGCTGTTTAAACTGCATGTCGCCTGTATTTAAGAAATCTCGCTTTAGAGCGCTGCAGGATATTCTTTTAGTACCTCTTGCAATAAAGAGACACCGACTTCAAAGGTTTCCAGTCCTTGCAAACTTACAATCTTAAAAACTTCCAGAATTTGTGCCTTGGTCGCCCCTAAAGCAAGAGCAGCTTTAATATGGCGCTGTATTCCGGGTTTCCACAGATGGGTAATATTGGCATCACCCGCTATGCAGAGAAGCTCAATCCAGAGCGGGGGTAATATGTCCCTACGCCAAACATCGGTGGCCATGTTTAAAAAATTTTCTAAATAGACAGGATCCCATAAATAAAGTGTTTCCCATGCAGGATTAAAACTTCCATTCTTACGCATCTCATCGCATACCGGAGTAGATGTTTTTTTAGCCTGGCTTTCTGGCATGCGGGTTAAAGACAATTCCTTAACTAAAATGGGAATTCCTAAGGCGCAGGAATGAATCCCCACAATACTAGCGAGTTTAAATACTTCGACAATTTCAGCTTGCGTAACCCCTAGTTTCAAGGCAGCCTGAACATGCTGTTTTACCCCTTCTGCATACAAATGGGTGGCGGTCACATCAATACATAAACGGATCAGAGTGACCAAGCGAGGATCTAGAGGCTGATTCTTCTGATCATTCTGAACCAGATCTGTCAGCTTCTGGACCCATACAGGATCATTCTGGATCAGGAACTCGATGGAAGTATCTAAAAATCCAGTTTCCTTTAGTGCATCAGAATCATGAGGTTGGTTCTTCACTTTATCCCTTTTATTCTTTCAATCTCTGTTTAAACTTAGGGCGATTCATAAAATCTCGCCCTGTTTTCATTGAAGTTTTTTAATTAAAAATTCATTTTAAATACTAAAGAGGCAAAATCACGATCATCCAGCGTACTGAAGTCATTAGTGCCAAAGAAGTTGGTATAGCCAATTTCAGCGGTATATTTATTTTGATAAGTCGCAGAAACTCCAGCAGAAATTGCCATTTGTCCTTCCTGGAAATTCGGACCATAACCATGTACATCATGGCGGAAGATCAGACTTGGCGTCACCGTCGTTTGCGCTAACAGATCGTTATAAGTCAATGCACCACGCAAACGATACCCCGCAGACCATTCTTCAAAAAAGCCTTTATCATTACAGTATTTTGCATTCAGTTTGCGAATTTCCTCATCTGACAATTTAGCGGTTTGAGGTGCAATACAGTAAGTACTCACATCATCCGGATCATAGGCGCCTGTGGACAGGCCACTACGGCCAAATGCACCACTACGGCCAAAATGATAGTTGCCCAGCTCTCCAATATGATTGACGCCCAATTCGCCCATGAAAGACAAAGAGCTTGCACCCAGTACATTCGGAATTGCACTAGCAGCGCCAATCGTAAACTGGGTGACCGGTACACGCGCATAACCCTTGATGCGCTCACCCAATTCCAGGGTTTCGCCTGGCGCGGTAATCGGTGTATCGTCAAAGAGTGCCTGTGCGTAGACAATGTCGGTACTGTTAAAATGCAGTGGCATGCTTGGCTTATAGTTTAATTCACTAAAAACAGCAGTCTTGCCGACTTTGCCGCTTAAGCTTAGACCATACATTTCAATATCTTCCGGATAGACTGAAACAATACGTGCAGTATGATAATTTTGGGCACCTGGTGCTGAAACCACCACCCCATCAAAATGCAGAATACGGCTGTGGTAATTGGCATAATACGCACCAAGCTCTGCATTATTTAAGCTCGGAATGGTTTGTTTAATGGCAAAACCGAATTGTCCGCTATCTTTGGCATATTCGCTTGGCAGGCGGGCAATACTGAAATTCACTGGGCCATTGATCGCTTCATCCGTGGTAAAACCCGGACCGCCCACCAAAAGCGGGCCACAGTTTTCGGCAAAGACGTCCGAAATTTCAAAAAAAGTGCCGCAACCATCAATAACGGAAGGCCTGAATTTAAACTGATAGAACCCTTCAACTTTAAGATTCTCATTTAAACCCGCTACAAAAGAGAACATCTCGACTGGAATAATACGTTCTTTGATGTCACCGCCCGGACGGTTCATGCTGGCAAAGTCAAAGGCACTGACCGAGTTTAAACCATTTTGGAAGAATTGAGATTTTCCCCAGTTCAAGGCATGTTTGCCCAGTTTCAGGTTCAGGCTTTTTGAGCCGTCAAAGTTAAAGTTCTTCCAGATATAGGCATCCCACAGGTCAATGCCTTTGTATTTTACAAGACGTGGCCATGCCGAATCATCAAATGGCAGAAAATCACCACGACCGGTTTCATACGCATGGTCATACCAGTATTTAGCACTTAGCACTGCACCTTGCTGATCGCCATTTAAACGTAGCTCGGTTAAGCCTTTGATCACCTGTGAAATGGCATCGCCTTTTTCAAAGTTAGCACGGCCATTATCCCCATTAATGTCAATACTCGAGCCTTCTTTGCCAATACTGTTCGCATCTGGTTTGTACAGCATCGCAGGATCTGGATCCTGGGTACTCCAGCTCTGCCCAATAGTCAGACTGGTGCTGGTCTCCAGTTTCCATTGATCATTTAATGTATAGCTTGCCGCTTGTGTATAAGAAACCGTAAAGATTAACCCCATAAATAGACTCAGCCTAGTCCGCTGCATATTTGGGTATTTACATTTTTTATTGTTTAGAACCTGACTCACCATATCATCTCCATATCGATATGATCATATTGCTTATGATGTGAAAATCTGGATTAAGCTAAAAAGCAGATTAATCCCTCGCTTGTTCTTCAAATACATCTTTAAATTGACCCAAGCTGACTTATGCCAAAATATAGGTTTCGCCATCCTTGGCTCAGACTAAGCTACTGAATTTAAATAAATGAAATTTGTCATTCAGCCATATTTTTTTGTCATTCTGTCACTTGGTACTGCTTTATCTTGCTCATTTTTTTAAAAAATTTAGAGCATAAAAGGCAATCTATAGAACTACACCGAATGTCTCGCGACATTATTGAACGCAAATATCTCTAGTATTGATTAAGCGCTTAAATTATCTTTTTGACCAAGCGCATCCAGCTGCAAAATATACTGCTCAGCATCAGGCCAAGCCCCATAACCTGCAGCTGGATTTAAGTGTCCAACCGCACCTGCATTGACCAGTTGACTACCCCATTGTGCTGCCATGTGTTCTACCGCTTCAAAAGAGGCCAGGTGGTCATTGGTACTGGCCACCACAATACTTGGGAAAGGCAGTTTATGGGTGGGCAAAGGCTCCCAACCTTCTTGGTGCAGCGCTTCTGGACTTGGGTAGTTTGCAGGCCAACTTTCTGACAAATCTGGCGGTGCTACCAATAAAGCACCCTGAATATTGGCATGGTGCAGGGCTGCCCAATGAACAGTCATTAACACGCCAGCACTGTGCGCCACCAAAATCACCGGACCCTCAATTTTTTCCAGCTCAGCCTGAATACGTGCGACCCGATTCGCGCAGTTCAATTTATTGGTTTCGGCAGGTTCCACCGTCCGCACTTTTTGCAAACCTGAAGCTAACAATGTCTGCCAGTGTTCCTCTACATGATCGCGTAAGCCGGGAATAATCAGTACTGTCGAATGTGTAAATAGTTTTTCCATTTGCGCACCTATTAAGCATTAAATACTTTGCCGATCCTTGGGCAAGGCTTATTGCTATCCAACATAAATTGATGACGCGGCAAACGATATACATAGCATGACAAACACTTGTCATTTGATGACATTTCAAAACAGCAATTCATTTCAAACGACCCAATAAACCAAAATAAGCATATGTTTTATTTAAATAAATTAGTTTTTTAATTCTTTTTCTTTCTTCACCGATGCTTTTTCTAACATTCCACCAATTGCCTAAAACAAATACAGCCCTAATAATAGGATCTGTTGACAATTCGTCTATGTTTCAACGCAAGAAATATATCTCGCAAGATTCTTTAGCTGAGATAAGGGATGAGGCAGGAAATTCAGCCATTTGAAATGAATGACTCATAATGAGAGAGCAGCAGAAGTATGCTTGCCCTGAAAGGCAGTAGCTAAAACCGGCTCGGATTTCATTATGAAAATGGGCAATAGTGGTGTTACTCTCTTCCTTTTCATGCCTGCTCTGCTCAGTTTTAGCTTGCAGCGCAATTCTTATACAATGTCAACAGACCCTAACTTAGAGTTTCGCTCAGGATGTGCTGAAACCTTCAAAACAATGAATCGTTGTAGAGAATAAAGGAGGCATCAACTGCTTAAAAGAACGGTAGCTCTTTCATATCTATACCCTGTAAATTTAGCTTAGGCAGATGGCCTCAGTCAGCAGCGCCCGGCTGTCCGTCAGTGCAGGCTGGATCCAGCTTAAACAGTGGCGCAGACAGATAAAATTCAGCATCAAAGGAGAACAGAAAAGTGGTATAAATTATCTACAGAATAATTGTATTTTAAGTATTAAATATCGGTTATAGATAAAACATCAATCAGGATGGATTGATGCAGACAGAGAGACAAAGATGGTCCCACTTGCACATACGGCTGTACTCAAAAACTATTTTGATGTCAGCCAACGACTAGCCTTAAATCCATATCACTTACTTTCCAATGCCGGCATTTTCCCTGCCCTGCTTAATGACGTCAAGCAGCGAATTCCGGTTGATAAAGCCATTCATTTACTTGAGCAATCAGCGCAAATCAGCGGCTGTGAAGCCTTCGGTCTTTATATGGCTGAACAGCGCCAGATCGCAGATTTCGGTGAACTAAGCCTGTTGCTGAGCTATCAGCACACCCTGCGTGATGCGCTGCAAACCATTGTCAGATACCGCAATATTATTAACAATGCGCTGGAAATGTGCCTTGAAGAAATTGGCAATACGGTGATTATCCGGCTGGAAGTCATTTCCGAGTTTAATGGCTACAGCCGTCAGGCAATTGAATTAGCGCTCGGCATCACACACCGTTTCTGCACGGCACTTCTCTCTCAAAAATGGAATCCTCTCAGTGTCCATTTTACGCATAATGCACCGCATGACCTGACTGTCCATCAACGTGTATTTGGCTGTCCTTTAGAGTTTGGCAGTGAGTTTAATGGTATTGTTTGCACCATAGCCGAACTGGACAAAACCAATCCGCAAGCCAATACCGCAATGGCAGATCACGCGCAACGTTATTTAGATATTGATCTTCTGCATAATGAAAATGAGTCTTCCATTATTTCTGATATTCGCAAAAGTATTTATCTGCTGTTGCCCATGGGACGTGCGACGATTGCTCAAGTTGCACATACCCATGGGGTCAATGTCCGTACCTTGCAGCGACGTTTAGAAGCGTCTAATACCAGTTTTAGCAGTTTAATTAATGATGTTCGACGAGTTCTGGTTTTCCGTTATCTTAAAAATCCACATTATTCACTTGGGCAGGTTTCGGACATTTTAGGTTATTCGATGCCCAGCTCTTTTACCCGCTGGTTTATCAGCCAGTTTGGGGTCTCACCTACCGAGTGGCGTCACAACCATTTAATGGTGCACTAAGTCCCGGAATGGCAGGCGTCAAAAAAGGGAAATAAAATATTTTATTTCCCTTTTTTGTTTCGTTCATTTTAAAGTTTTAACAACACAGCACAGCATGCATAAAAAACCAGTCACGCTGGCCTGTTAAATGTTCAGTCTTAGGATCAAATTCGTCAGCTCAGCTTCAAAAGCTTCGCTGGCGAATTGCTGCTAATGATTGAATATCTTGAGAAACCAAGAATTAAAATAGCCAATACATCACGGCCAAGACCAGCACGACCAAGAAGATACTTTCACCGACCATAAAGAGTACCGGCTTTATTCCGACGGTTGCCAGTTCTTTAAACTGAGTTTTCATACCAAGGGCACTGATTGAAATAATCAAGCACCAGCGTGATAAGTCACTCACTCCCCCCTGCACGATGGACGGCACCCATCCTGTGCTATTGATGCAGGCAAGAAGTAAAAAGCCTACCGCAAACCACGGCAATAACGGCGGACGTTTGCCCGTTGAACTTACGCCTTGCATGCGGGTGATCATTGCTGCGCAGACAATAACCGGTAACAGCATGGCCACACGCATCAATTTTACTACGGTTGCCGTATCGCCTGTTTCCGTTGACATACTGTAGCCCGCACCCACCACCTGAGCCACATCATGAATGGTGGCACCTAAAAATATGCCGGCGTGCTGTGGTGATAACTCCAGCCACTGCGCAATCATGGGATACACAATCATGGCAATGGTAGAAAGTGCAGATACGCCAATGACGGTAAATAAAGTCGCTTTTTCTTTCTGCGGATGGTTAGGCAGCGCAGCCGAGAGCGCCAATGCGGCTGAAGCACCGCAAATTGCCGTTGCACCACCCGTCAGCATGCCAAATAAACGCTGGAAACCAATCAGTTTGGCAACCACCACTGACACTGAAATGGTGACCACAATCAAAGTGAGTACCAGCACAATAGGCTGCCAGCCTAATGCTGTAATCTGTTCCAGGGTAATGCGCATACCCAGCAATGCAATACCAATGCGCAGCACTGTACGTGCAGTAAATTCTATCCCGGCTTTACAATGACCTTCAGTAGCTAAAAAACTTAAACTCATGCCTAATAACAAGGCAAACAACATCACAGGGGCGCCATAATGCTCAGCCAGGAAACTCGCCGCAGCAGCTGCAACCAGACTCACGGTAAATCCCGGTGCCAATTCACGTGCTCGCTGTATCCAGCCCATTCTCTGCCCCAAGTTAGTTTGACCTGAACTATTCATGTCACGCTCCTTCGCCTAATCGAATGAATAGCTGCTCACCTTCAGTTTCAACGGTATAAGACGGTACTTTGAGCTGAGTTGAGTTCACCATATAACCGTCGGTCAAATTAAAACGCAGGCCGTGCGCACAACACTGAATGGTACAGCCATCCAATTTACCGCTAAATAAGGATGCTCCCTGATGCGGACAGCTGTCATCAATGGCATAGAACTGACCATCAATATTGAAGAGCACGAGAAACTTCTCCCCGACGTTTAAAAAAACACGCTCACCCAAGGAAGGGATCTTTTCATCTGGAACTTCAAAGCGTCGTGTCATACCACCGCCTTCCTTTGTACAGCCAGTACATCCAGCATGGTTTTATAAAGTGCGCTTGCAGGTTGCGCACCAGCCATAGCATAACTGCCATCAAATACAAAATACGGCACGCCTTTTCCGCCCGTGTTAGCTGAAATAAACGGCAAATGGGGCGCAGCCAAAAGTTCGGTGATCTGCTCCTGTGCATAACCACACTCTATTGCAATTTTCTGCAAAACCGCAGGATCTGAAATATTTTCAGACTGATGGAAATAAGCAGAAAATAGCTTTTCAAGCAAAAGATCATGCTGAGCCGAGTTACCGAGTTTCATGGCATGAGCAAATATCCTATGAGCTCGGGCTGTATTCGGCATACGCGCTATACGTTCAAAGTCGATATCTACCTCGACGGCTTTTGCTGCCTGACGCACCTGCTCCTGACGCATTTTCACAGCAGTTCGACTACCTAGACGCTGTAAATAAAAAGCTTTAAAGGGCACTCCTTCGACCGGAATGGAGGGTAGTAGCTGTACGCCCAGCCATTTGACCTCCACTTCAACCTCGGGATGGCTCAGTTTCAATTGTTGAATGGCCGCTTGAAGTTGACGTTTTCCAATCAAACACCACGGACAAATAAAATCGAAAAATACGTCGATACCAATTTTTAATTTCATGTCTGGTCACCTTCTTTTGATGACATAGAATTTTGTTCAGATGCAGCTTGTACATTAAAGCCTGCCATATCACGCATATAATGGCGTTTGGCATAAAAGAAAACGGCTGCGGCCAGAATACTCATCGCTGGCACCAGCTGGAATGCAAGATGTAAACCAATAAAGTCGGACAGCTTGCCAACCACTAGCGGACCTAAGGCCAATCCCAAAAAATTATTAGCCAAAGTTAAAGTCGCAAATGCAGTACTGTGCACAGAGTTATGGGTCAGATTGGCCACCATCGCACTCGATGGCCCATTAGTTCCTAATGCCAGAAACATGCCCAAAGCAATCATGATTAACTGCGGAGTGCCTGCGGGCATGGCAAAAGCAATCGATAGTAATACGCAGCCCAGCAAACAATACACAATAGCCAGCGTCACTTTACGATCTGGACGACCTTTGCCCAAACGGTCACAGAGCATACCGCATAAAATCGTACCGACTGCACTACTTAAAATGATAACCGCCGCAATTACGCCCGCTTTATCTGTACTCATACCATAGTAACGGTTCAGATAACTCGGAAACCAGACAATCACCGTACCGCCAACAAACAGCTGTAAGCCGCTGCCAATATAAGTTGCAATGACAGAGCGGCTTGAATAGATAGATCTTAATGAGTTCTTGGCTAAACCATCTTTTTGCGTTGCATCTACTTTTTTCTTCGTCGAACCAATTTTTTTCTCTTTGACTAAAATTGGATAGAGCGTTGCTAAAGCCAGGCCAAATACTGCCATGGCACCAAAAGCCCAACGCCAGCCAAAATTCTCCGCCAGAATGCCGCCTAAGGCCATCCCTAAAAAAGACCCAAAAACACCGCCAGCCATAAATGAGCTAGCTAATGTTGCGCGCATATCTCGAGGAAAAACCGCCACCACAACCGCAATGCCTACACTGCCATAAGCCGCTTCACCGACCCCCACCAAAAAGCGGGCAAACAGCATATGCTCATAGCTTTCTGCAACGGCGCAACCCAAGGTGGCTAAACTCCATAAAACAGCCATTAGAGTTAAGCTTTTTACCTTGCCAAATTTGTCTGCCAAAATAGATAAAGGCAAGGTCAGTAAACCTACCATCAATGCCACAATACCGCTGAGCAGACCTAACTGCCCGTCGGTTAATGTCCATTCATTTTTGATTAAGGGAAAGACGGCATTAAGAACCTGACGTGACATATAGTCAGAAATCAGCAGTCCAAATGTCAGTGCAAAAACAATCCAAGCATAACGGCGAGGAATTCCAATAGATGTATCGATGCCTGTTGCTGATGCTGAATACTGATGTGCACCCATACAACCTCCTTGTATTTTTATTTTAAGTTATTCATTTCATATGCGAAGAATCACAAAGTGAAATCCTTTGCAATTCTTCGCATTTTGGTGCTTTTCTTGAAGCAAAAATCCTATTTGCTCAAGTTTTTCAACTAGCGTTGTGGTACACCTTTTTGGCCCGGCCTGCGGTTTGGTGCCATACCATTGGCCAGTAATGTTTCTTCAATAGTGTCGTACTGAACGCCAATACGATAAATTTCACGCGCTTCTTTACCATTTGCAACTTCACGGCCAAGTTCATGGGCAATACGAACCGTCTGTTTGATTTGCTCAACTGAAGAGAAACGCTCGCCTTTATGATCAATGATCGTATCTTCATTACCGACACGTGCATGCAGCCCCATTGCCATTGAAATGGTATTCAGCGGCAGGACATTTTTCAGTAAGGATTCAGAGGTCAAGGTACAGCCATCTGGAACACGATGCACGAAATTAAAGAAGTTAAATGGATTTGGTCCATCGAAACCGCCGCCAATACCAATCCAGGTCAAGTTCATCGGGCCTTTGTAAAGACCTTTACGAACCAGTCGCTCCAAGGTTTCCAGGCCATGCATACCAGTCAACTGGAAATGTGGCTGAATCCCATTGGCAGCCAAGCGTTTAAGATGCTCAATAAGCCATTCCGGACCTGCTGGAACGGTCATTTCTGCATAAGCTGCCTGAACCGCAGGATTTTCCAGTGATGTACCTTTTAAATATTCTGGATATAGAAGTTCCATAATATTCATTTGTGTGGTGTTAACCGCAACCGTAACCTGATCTGGTTTCGGATCTAACTCGGCCAGTTTGTGACGTGTGTCATCACTGAGCCAAAGTGCGGCCTCACCTTCGCTTTCAGGTGCAAAGGAAATAGAACCGCCCACCTGAATAATCATATCAGGTACAGCTTTACGTACACCTGCAATCAGCTCATTAAACTTCGATAAGCGTTTTGAACCTTTGCCGTCAAGCTCGCGGACATGCAAATGCAGTACCGATGCACCTGCTTCATAACATTCCACCGCTTTCTGGATTTGTTCTTCCATGGTCACAGGAATGTCTTCAGGAAAATCTTCAGGCATCCACTCTGGGCCGTACGGCGCAACAGTAATGACCACTTTTTCCATGTTTTCTGGGTGCAAAGAATCGTCAAAGAATTGCATGTGCATCTCCTTATGTATTTTTAATTGTGAATTTAACTCGTTGTGTGCGGTGTACTAACCTTTAATAGGTCGCGTCACCAATAATGCCTGCGCGCTCCATTTTGCGATGGCAAGCCGGATAATCCATCACGGCATAATGCTGTGTACTGCGGTTGTCCCAAATTGCAATACTGTTGGGTTTCCAGCGCCAGCGTACTTGATACTCAGGAATATAAGCCTGAGAAATGAGGTAACGCAGCAAGTCTGAAGCACCCGGGTTTGCATCCTGCCCAAAGCGGACATGCTCTTTGGTATGAAAATTACTCAAATGCGTCGTGAATGCATTTACATATAAAATTTTTTCACCGGTTTCCGGATGGGTGCGTACTACAGGATGCTCTGCATCTGGATACTGGGCTTTTAATGCCAGCCGCTTTTCGATCGGCATGGCAGCACCGAAACTCGCCTCAATACTATGATAAGCCCGTAAATCGGCTATTTTTTCTTTAATATTTTCTGGCAGATTCTCATAAGCTAGCACCATATTGGTCCACATAGTGTCACCACCGACCGGTGGGCATTCAACACAGCGCAGCACACAGCCCATCGGCGGAATTTTTCGCCAGCTGGCATCGCTATGCCAGGAATTTTCATAACGGTCGATTGGACTGTCCGGGTTTTTATAAATTTGCACCAGACCCGGATGTTCAGGGTGACTCCCCAAAGCCGGGTGATCTTCCAGTTGACCAAAACGCTCGGCAAAGGCCACATGCTCTGCACGTGTAATATCTTGATCTCTTAAAAATAAAACACGGTGCTGCAATAGATTACTGCGAATCTCTGAAAACAAGTCATCATCATGAATCGCATCGGCCACATTGATGCCGCTGATTTCTGCCCCGATATGGCAGCTTAATTTTTCAATTTGCATAAGAAATCCTTTCCAGCAAAATTCTTAAATTACGAAAATAGATGAACCTGTGGTTTTACGTGCTTCAAGATCACGGTGTGCCTGAACAGCATCCTTGAGTTCATAACGCTGATTGATTTCAATCTTGATACGGCCACTGGCCACATGATCGAATAACTCATCTGCCAGTTCCTGTTTTTCAACCGGATCGGCAATGTAATCTGCCAATGCCGGACGAGTAATAAACAATGAACCTTTCATTGCCAGTAAAACCGGATTGAAGTCTGGAATTGGGCCAGATGCAGTACCTACGCAAACCAACAGACCACGGCGTTTCAGTGAGTCAAGGGAAGCCATAAACGTATCCTTGCCTACACTGTCAAATACAACGTTTACACCGACCCCATCAGTCAGTTCATGTACACGTTCAGCAACATTTTCATGACTATAGTTAATGACATGATCACAGCCGTGTGCGCGAGCAATTGCTGCTTTTTCTTCTGAAGATGTGGTGCCGATCACAGTCAAGCCCAGCAGCTTTGCCCATTGCGCAATAATTAGACCCACACCGCCCGCAGCAGCATGCAGTAAAATGGTATCGCCTTTTTTAAAGTCATAAATACGGCGCATCAAATAGGCAGAAGTCAGTCCACGCATGGTCATTGCCGCTGCGGTTTCGCAAGAAATGCCTTCAGGTAGCTTGATTAATACATTCGCATCGACCAGTCTTGCAGTACTGTATGCGCCCAGTGTATTAATAAAACCGGTATAAGTAACTTTATCGCCTACCTGAACATTGCTAACGCCTTCACCAACAGCCTCTACTACACCAGCTGCTTCAACTCCCATCCCGTTTGGGAGCGGAATCTTATAGGTGCCATCGCGAAAGTAGGTATCGGCATAATTTAGACCAACAGCAACGTGTCGAACACGAACTTGACCTGCTTCAGGTTCTCCTACATGAATATCTTCCAGATACATGACATCTGGAGCACCTGTTTCATCGAACTTGACTGCTTGATTTAAACTCATTTCCTTTCCCTGCTGATAATTATTCAGTGTCAACAATTCCTTTAGCAAAGCTACAACACTCGCGCAAATGAGCACTTTACATATCACGACACCGAGTTGTCATTTTGCGACAGCAGGCTTTTAAAGTTGAGTTGGTCCGTTGAAATACAATAAATACCCAGAATTTCCTTATTAAAATTAAACGCTTTATCAGTATAATCATTTTGGTAAAAATACCTTTTAATAGCGCTCTCTCCACTTTTTCATTTCAATTTTTTTGTGTAATCGCACACTAAAAGATGATGAGGCTACGCAATGACCTTAAAACAATTAAAAGCATTTTTAGTCTTGGCGCGGACACTAAATTATGCCAGCGCAGCCGATGAACTTTGCCTGAGTCAATCCGCGCTCAGTATCAGCATCAAAACACTGGAAGAGGAGTTAGGCGGCAAGCTGTTCAGACGTAATACCCGCCGTGTTAATATCACCCCCGAAGGTCAATCCCTAATTCCTTATGCCAAAAAGCTGTTAGCCAATTGGGAAGATATGGAAAAAGACCTGAAACAGCGCTTCCAATTAAAGCGCGGAACATTAAATATCGCTTCCATGCCCTATGCAACGCATGCAGTTTTGCCGGAACTTCTGCATCATTTTTCCAGGTTACATCCCAATATCAACTTTTCGATTCATGATGTTCCGAATGAAAAAATTATTGAAAAAATTCAAGATGGTATATTTGAAATTGGGATTTGCTTCAAGCCTGAAACATGCGGACAGATGAGCTTTCATCCCCTCTTTCATGAGGATTTTTTAGCCGTCTTGCCCAAAGACCACGCTTTAGCACATCAGTCCTGTGTCAGCTGGAAAGAGCTGCTGTCTTTTCCATTTATTGGCTTACAAAACCCCTCAATCGTGCGGCATATTATAGAAAAAAAGTGTATCGAAAATAATCTGCAGCTGAATTTAAAACTCGAATGCCATCAGGTGAGCTCCTTGGCTCATTTTGTTGCTTATGGTTTAGGGGTGAGCGCCATTCCACGCCAATTTGGCAAGTTTATTGATACAGAGCACAGCACTTTAGTTGAAATTTCTGATGTCAATATTCAATTAGAATTGGGTATTTTGTATAAAAAAGATCTCGAACTTTCAAATATTTCTGCCCAATTTATCGAAATCGTCATGGCACATCAATTTTAGATTTTTATTTACAAATAACTTAATTCCTAAACATCATCTTTTAAAATTATAAATTTTTTTGACATCCGTCGCCTCGTCTAAACCCACTTTTTGATTTTTGGGCAGTTCATTTTGACTGCTCGCCATTATTTAATTTTTTTCATTACACATTCAAAATAATCAATTTCTCAAACGGGCAGCCAAATGCTAGTAATACATCTATCTAGGAAAAAAGGATTCATCGGATGAATAAAGTTTTTGCCAATGCACAGCATGCATTAGCGGATATTATTAAAAACAATCAGAGCATCGCTGTAGGCGGTTTTGGTGTATGCGGTATTCCTGAAATGCTGATTGATGCCTTAAAAGATACAGGCGCTACAGGACTCACCTGTATTTCAAATAATGCAGGTACAGATGGCATTGGTTTAGGCAAGCTATTGCTCAGCAAGCAGATTAAAAAAATGATTTCATCCTATGTCGGTGAAAACAAAGAGTTTGAACGTCAATTTCTCAATGGTGAGCTTGAGGTTGAACTGACACCACAAGGCACTTTAGCCGAAAAGCTACGTTCTGGCGGAGCCGGCATTCCCGCTTTTTATACTCAAACCGGGGTCGGAACCCTGATTGCTGAAGGCAAAGAAGTCCGTAACTTTAATGGCAAGGATTATATTTTAGAGCCAACCATCACCACAGATATTGCCCTCGTCAAAGCCTATAAGGCAGATAAAGCAGGAAATTTAGTTTTCCGTAAAACAGCCAGAAATTTTAATCCTGAATGCGCGATGGCAGGCAAAATCACCATTGCAGAAGTGGAACAGCTTATCGAAATTGGTGAACTTGATCCTGACGAGATTCATCTGCCGGGGATTTATGTCAATCGAATTGTCTTAAATCCGGCCCCGGAAAAGCACATAGAACAAATGACCCTGAAAGCAGCGGAGGCTTAAACCATGGCTTGGACACGCAATGAAATGGCGCAGCGCGCTGCACTGGAACTTGAAGATGGTTTTTATGTCAATTTAGGGATTGGCCTGCCAACCCTTGTAGCCAACTACATCCCTCAAAATATGAATGTATGGCTACAATCGGAAAATGGCCTGTTGGGTATTGGCGAGTTTCCGACTGAAGAAACGCTAGATGCCGATTTAATTAATGCCGGAAAA
Source organism: Acinetobacter sp. S4397-1 (assembly GCF_024129285.1). Classification (NCBI taxonomy): domain Bacteria; kingdom Pseudomonadati; phylum Pseudomonadota; class Gammaproteobacteria; order Moraxellales; family Moraxellaceae; genus Acinetobacter; species Acinetobacter sp. S4397-1. Next base: position 28,140 of record NZ_JAMXXZ010000019.1, on the reverse strand, counting down.
CAGACAGTCACAGCACGCTCTGGTGCTTCTTTCTTTTCCAGCTCAGAATCTTTTGCAATGATTCGTGGCGGTCATGTTAATATTGCAATTTTAGGGGCAATGGAAGTTTCTGAAAGCGGTGATTTAGCTAACTGGATGATTCCCGGCAAGAAAGTTAAGGGCATGGGCGGCGCAATGGATCTGGTTGCCGGCGTGCAAAAAATTGTTGTCTTGATGGAACATACCGCAAAAGATGGCAGCCCTAAAATTTTAAAACACTGCTCTCTTCCGCTAACAGGCAAAGCGGTAGTCAACCGAATTATTTCAGATTTAGGGGTGCTGGATATTACAGCAGATGGAATTAAATTAATTGAGCTGGCAAAAGATGTTTCCCTGGAACAGATAAAGGCTGCGACCGGAGTAACCCTCATTACAAATCACCTGAATGTGTCTGGATAGCACGCTAATTTTTCTCATCAAGCAGCTGCGGTCGACTTATTGTTTTCTGTTCACACAGGAGTTCATGAGCAATTTGAAGCTCTGCCTTTTGCACATAAAGATAATAAAAAGTTGATCATGGCTGCCAGTATTGAAATAGCACCGTTCTGAATCTGCAGGCAAAGAATGGCAACTTTCTTACTTTTTTCCATTTGTATTGATCATTCGATTAATGCTCAGGTTTGAATGCTTTAACCACCTTCCCCTTTTTAAAAGTTACAGCCGATCAGACACTATGTAAGCTTCTTGTTCTAAAATAAATGCCTAGCCGAATAAAAACCGTTATTAAAGACAGTTTCTCAATAATCGAGGATGTATCTTTCAATGAAATTCTATAGTTCAAACTAATGTATCTCATAACCAGGTTTTTTGTTTCTTTTGACGACTTTTAATAAAAACCCCTGTCTCATCCAAAAAACCTGCTTATAAACAATTCATTTTTAATAGATTAAAATAAACAAAGAGACTGTTTTTCCAAGATATGTCAATAAAAATAAGTGGCTGATTGGCTTTCATATTTCTGCAATATTTCCTTAATCATACTGACTTATTTGTAATGAATACTTAGCACCAATACAGGACGGTAGCAAAAATTAACAAAGCTACTACAACCACCTTGTTAAGACACCAAAAAGTCTTATTGGAGCTATATATGAAAAAAACACTTTGCGCATTAGCAATTGGGGCAACTATTTTTACTCCTATCATGGCAGCCGCTGCTGATGTTAAGGTGTATGGCCGTGCACATGTTTCTTTAGACTATCTAGATGACGGCAAAGATTATAATGAAGTGGGGCTCTCTTCTAACTCTTCTCGCTTAGGCTTTAAAGCTGAACAAAAACTAGAAAATGGCATGACTGTTTTCGGTCAAATTGAACAGGAAATCAACTTCGCCAGCGGTGCAGCTAACGACGATGTTGAATTTGCTACACGTGATACTTTTGTCGGTTTAAAAGGTGATTTTGGTCAGGTACGTGCAGGTCGTTTTGACAGTCCATTTAAAGTCGCTCGTGGTCCAGTTAACTTCTTTGGTGACATGGTTGGTGACATCCGTAACTTAACACGCGCTGGTGAACTTCGTTTCGATGAGCGTAATGCCAATACCATTGAATATAAATCCCCAAAACTTGGTGGTGGTTTCAATGTACTGGGCGCACTTTCCCTGCATGAAGCGAACAGCCCAGATACCGAAAAAGATGGCAAGAATAAAGACAAAGCTTATGATCTGGCTTTGACTTATAAAGAAGGTCCGGTAGATTTCGCTGCTGCTTATGAGCATTATGAAGAAGATGCTAGCAAAGGCGAACGTGATGGCTTCCGTGTAGCTGCTGCTTATAAAATTACACCTGAATTTAACTTGGGCGCACTTTATCAATACCTCACCCATGATCTAGAAGGTACCGCGGATAAATATGCAGATGCACAAGTACTGGGTGTAGCAGCAGACTATAAAATTGCGCCAAAAACTTCTGTACGCGGTCAAGTGTTCCACCGTGATGTAGATGCTGATGATGCAAATGCCACTTTATTAGCATTGGGTGTTGAACACCGCCTGGACAAAACGGTACGTGTTTACGCTAATCTGGCAACAGTACTAAATGATGATAACTCAAGTCTGACGCCTTGGTCTCAAGCTCGCACCAATAACATTCGCGGTGTAAAAGGTAAAGATGCAACTGGCTTATCTTTGGGCTTCCGTTACGATTTCTAAGTCCTTCTATAAAGTTATTCAAAAAACACGCTTAGGCGTGTTTTTTTATTTATGAACATGCGCTTTAAAGCTCTCATCACTCAAGACTGCACCCGACTGATGCCAATAGCGCAATAAAAGGTTTTTTATCAGCTAAACCAATGAATATACTGAAAATTCATAAAATTCTGGCAAAATTGCATATTATTTTATAAATACAAAACCAAGCATTTTAATCTGCTTTAATTCATTATTTAAGAAACTCTAAACCAAGCAAAATAATATACTTTAAAAAAATAAATATAAGCATTTTAGTCGGGTTTAAAAAACAGCTTAAATTACACAAAATAATCAAAAAAATTTAGAATAACATGCAATCTACTATTTTTATATTACATTAAAAAACAATATCTTGTAAAATATATATTTATTAAAACTGTTTAGACTATTTATTTTTCACTTACAATGTATTAATAATATACCTTAAGTTTTATAACGGGCTTGTGCGCATGAGCTTAGTTCCTAAAAATCTCAACCAGAAAACAGTAAGAGAGCTTTCTTTTATTTTAATTATCAAAATTATTTTATTAATGATAATTAAAAACATCTGGTTTGATGCACCTACTATTCCCAAAGATTTTGACAATCAAGTCGCCGAGCGTATTGCCGGCAATCCTTCCCAAATCAAGGAGACACGTTGATGATATCTGAAAGCGTGGTCGATCTTTCGCGGTTCCAGTTCGCTATGACCGCGATGTATCACTTTATTTTTGTTCCACTTACCTTAGGCTTGGCTTTTCTTCTTGCCATCATGGAAACCACATATGTGATTTCTGGCAAAGAAATCTATAAGGACATGACTAAATTTTGGGGAAAACTGTTTGGTATTAACTTTGCCCTAGGGGTAACCACCGGTCTGACAATGGAGTTCCAGTTCGGGACCAACTGGGCTTACTATTCGCACTATGTAGGTGATATTTTTGGTGCTCCACTGGCCATTGAAGGACTAATGGCATTCTTCCTCGAATCAACCTTTATCGGTTTATTCTTCTTTGGCTGGGATCGACTTTCCAAAATCCAGCACTTATGCGTCACCTGGCTGGTTGCCTTAGGCTCGAATATGTCAGCCTTGTGGATTCTGGTGGCCAATGGATGGATGCAAAACCCGGTCGGTTCTACATTCAATTACGAAACCATGCGTATGGAGCTGATTGATTTTAGCGCACTGATTTTTAACCCGGTCGCTCAGGTTAAATTTGTCCATACTGTTTCCGCAGGTTATGTAACCGGTGCAATCTTTGTCCTCGCGATTTCAAGTTATTACATGCTAAAAAAACGCGACCTGCCATTTGCACGCCGTTCTTTTGCCATTGCAGCCATTTTCGGCCTGGCCTCTACGCTTTCAGTAATCTTACTGGGGGATGAATCGGGTTATGAACTGGGTGATGTGCAAAAAACTAAACTTGCAGCGATTGAAGCAGAATGGGATACCCACCCTGCGCCTGCCGCATTTACCCTGTTTGGTATTCCAAACAAAGAAACCATGACTACCGATTATGCGGTAAAAATCCCGTATGTCATGGGCCTGATTGCGACACGCTCAACCACTGAACAGGTGACCGGTATTAAAGACCTGCTGGTACAGCATGAAGAGCGTATCCGTAACGGTATGGTAGCTTATTCACAGCTTGAAAAATTACGTGCGGGTGACCAGTCTCCAGAATTAAAAGCTGCATTTGCCGAGTCTCAAAAAGACTTGGGCTATGGTCTGCTTCTGAAGAAATATACCCCGAATGTCGTAGATGCTTCTGATGAGCAAATCAAGGCTGCTGCCAAAGATACGATTCCACATGTACCAAGCCTGTTCTGGGCATTCCGTGCCATGGTCGGTTCTGGCTTCCTCATGCTGATTCTGTTTGCACTGGCCACGTTTGCTGTAGCAAAACGTAATGCTGAAAATAAACCTTGGTTATTAAAGTTCGCTTTATTTGCACTACCACTCCCATGGATTGCCGCCCAAACTGGCTGGTACGTGGCAGAAGTTGGTCGTCAGCCTTGGACGATTGGTGAAGTTCTCCCTACCCACCTGTCAACCTCCAGCTTAAGTACAGGCGATGTATGGGGTTCTATCCTAGCTCTGGCTGCGTTCTACACTGTACTGCTGATTATTGAAATGTACCTGATGATCAAATTCTCCCGTCTTGGTCCAAGTTCTTTGCATACAGGTAAATATCATTTCGAGAAACTTGAAGCAGCAAAAAAGTCAAATGAGGAGACTCAAGCATGATCGAATATGAATTACTGAAAATTATCTGGTGGGTTCTAGTCGGTGTGTTATTGATCGGCTTCGCCCTGACGGATGGTTTCGATATGGGTTCGATGGCGATCATGCCATTCGTGGGTAAAAACGATGATGAACGTCGTGCGGCCATTAATACGATTGCTCCGCACTGGGACGGTAACCAAGTCTGGTTCATCACCGCAGGTGGTGCACTATTTGCAGCTTGGCCAATGGTTTATGCCACTGCCTTCTCAGGCATGTACTGGGCGCTCCTTCTGGTGCTGTTTGCCCTGTTCCTGCGTCCTGTCGGTTTTGACTATCGCTCCAAACTAGAGAATACCAAATGGCGTACTTCTTGGGACTGGGGTCTGGCCATCGGCGGCGCAGTACCAGCATTGGTATTTGGTGTGGCTTTCGGCAACATGTTCCTAGGTGTACCATTCACCTTAGATGAAACTGTACGTTCAACCTACACTGGCAGTTTCTTTGCCCTGTTGAACCCATTTGCGCTGGTGTGTGGTCTGGTCAGCTTATCCATGCTATGTGCCCATGGGGGTGCCTGGTTAATGCTACGTACCGATGGCGATTTGCGTACTCGCTCTGCCAAAGCCACTCAAATTATGGGGGTCGTATTCTTAATATGCTTCCTGGGTGCAGGTGCGTGGTTATACTTCGGCGACATTCAGGGCTATACACTGGTTGAACCATTTGATACCAACGGTGTTGCTAACCCCCTTGCCAAAGAAGTTCTTACCAATGCCAACCCTGGCTGGATGAACAACTACTCAACTTATCCAATCACCATGGCTGCTCCAATTTCCGGCATTCTGGGTGGTCTGATCATCGTACTTGCAGCAGGTAAAAATAAAGCAGGTTTAAGCTTCCTCGGCTCAAGTCTGGCCGTAATAGGTGCGATCTTGACTGCCGGTTTTGCCTTATTCCCGTTCCTGATGCCTTCAAGCATTAATCCGATGGTCAGCCTGACCATGTGGGATGCTGTTTCCAGTCAAAATACCTTAACTGTCATGACTGTGGCAGCCTGTATCTTCGTTCCATTGATCCTGCTTTACACCACCTGGTGTTATTACAAGATGTGGGGCGTGGTAACCAGCAAACATATTCAAGAGAATTCACACAGCCTGTACTAAGGCTGTGTCTTAAGGAGACGAAATTATGTGGTACTTTGCATGGATTCTCGGTATTTTGATGGCATGTTTCGCTGGTGTACTCAGTGCACTGTATATCGAACATCATCAAGATCTGGATGAGGAATAAAACATGACTCAAACTGCGATAGAAAATCAGGTAGACAAGAAACCGAACAAGTTTGCGATGATGATTTCCTGCCTATTGGCCTTTCCTCTCGCAGCGGTCCTACTGGTGCATCCTGCAGCAATGCTGGATGCCAATGGTGAATATAGCCACAGTGTCATGATGTACATCATGATTGGCATTTCAGGCGGCTTTGTTCATGGTGTGGGTTTTATGCCCCGCCACTGGTTCTGGAAATGGCTATTTAGCCCGTTTCTGGCCTGGCCTTTAATGATCTGGGGTTATTACACCTGGTTCCTGAGTTAAATGTTTAACTGCAAAAACAAAGCCCTCAATTGAGGGCTTTTCTCTTTTTAGAGTTCTATATCATCCTATGCGCTTAAAGCTGCTTGCTGTCTAATTTTAACAGTTAACGATGGGTATGAATCGACATGACAATCCCCATTCCGGCCAGCAAAGAAATTACAGCGGTTCCGCCATAACTCATGAGCGGTAGAGGGTCACCCGTTACAGGTAAAATTCCGCTGACCATGCCCGAGTTTAAAAACACAAAAAAGAAAAAAGTCAGTCCTGTTGCGCCCGCATAAAGCCGGCCGAAATTATGAAAACTTTGCAGACCGATCATCAAACAGCGAATAATAATAGCGCTAAAGAGACTAAATAGTAAAAACACCCCAATAAAACCAAATTCCTCGGCATAAGTCGACATGATGAAATCGGTATGATGTTCCGGCAGATAACCCAAGTGTGACTGTGTACCTTCTGAATAACCCTTGCCGGTCACCCCTCCAGACCCGATGGCAATTTTGGACTGGATAATATTCCAGCCTGCGCCCAGTGCATCAGATTCTGGATCAAACAAAGTCAGCACACGTTTCTTTTGATATTCCTGTAAAAAGAACATCCACAGTAATGGCGCTACAACCGCCAATGCAGCGAATGCCGCAAAAATCAAGCGCCAGGATATCCCACTTAAAAACAGCACAAAAATGCCCGGAATAATCAGACCGATGTTTAAATCCGGCTGCAATGCCACCAGCACAAACGGAATCATCAGCAAAATCAAGGCACCGATGATATGCACCAGTTTCGGTGGGAACGGCCGCAAAGAGAAATACCAGGCCATCATCAAAGGCATGGCAAATTTCATCAGCTCACTGGGCTGCATACTGCCGACACCAGGTAAGCTAATCCAACGTGTCGCCCCTAAACGTTTTTCACCAATCACCAAGACCAGCAATAGCATAAAAATCCCAAAGACATAAAAATAGGGACTGGCCGCCTGATAGACTTTTGGAGGAATCTGCGCACAAATAAAGAGCAGCACAAAACCGATCCCAAAACTGATCGCCTGACGTACCACCATTCCTGAATCTTGGGCGGTCGCGCTATACACCACCATCAAACCCAAAATGGCATTTAAGACCAGAAAGCTCAGCAACCAGGGATCAAGATGCAGTTTTGCCCATCGAGAGGAATTGTGCTTATTTATGCTGCGTCCATCGCGTAAAGCATGACGCAAAAACCGATACTGCTGGGAAGGTATCATTGGCCTAAAAACAGAAAATAAAGGATGGCAAAATTATAAGTTAAAGCAGCCCAGAATAAAGCCTCATAACCGGAATTATTCAGCTTTTCTGAGAATATATTTTAATGCCAGAGTATTTTAGCTTTGTGCCGCCAAAATCAGTTTAGCCAGCTCCAGATCATCTGGATAGGTAATTTTGAGATTATCTGAGCGCCCTTGCACCACACATACTGGCTCACCTACATGCTCCAGCGCACTGGCTTCATCTGTAATAGTAGCACCATCTTTCAAAGTCTGCTGAATGGCTCGCTTTAAGCTGCCCAGTCTAGCCATTTGCGGGGTCTGTGCCTGCCACAGCATCAAACGGTCAACGGTATGTTCAATCGCCTGATCTTTGGCCACACGTTTTAGAGTATCTCTTACTGGAATGGCCAGAATGGCCGCCTGATCTTTTTCTATAGCGGTATGAACCAGCATTTCCAAAGACCCCAGGCTGACACATGGACGTGCTGCATCATGCACCAAGACCCAATCATGCTCAGAGGCAATAGCAGATAAATAATCCAGTGCATTAAGCACCGAATGCACCCGCTCGGCACCACCCAGACAAAAGTGGGCTCTGTCCCGATGGGCCAGTGGTAACGTTTTGGCCACATGATCATTGGCGCCAATCGCCAGTACATAGCCAGCCAATGGTAAATGGTTCAGACGCGCGACCGTATGCTCAAGCACCGTCTGCCCGTGAATCATTTGATATTGTTTCAGTTCTGTTTTGGAAAAACGGCTACCTGAACCTGCAGCTGGAAGAATAACCCACAATTTATGGTGTGACTGTATCAGCTGACTCATTGGTTTTAAGGTCTACCTTAGTATTTGGATGTAAATAAATCGGTTGATATTGAGTACTGATCGTACTCATTTGTATAAATGTTTCATGCGGCTTGATCAAACCCAAATCTAGTCGTGCATGTTCCTCGATGGCTTCAATACCATTCTTCAAATCATACACTTCTGCTGCAAGAACACGATTACGTTCTTTCAGGTCTTCATTCAATTCCATTTGTTGCTGGATTTTTTGAGTAAGCTGCTGGTGATCTTTATAACCACCCTCACCAAACCAGTATAAATACTGAAACCCTGCGATCAAAATGATCGCAAGGCCCAATAATATTTTACTCATCGTAGAGTCGAATACATTTAACATAAATAGCATTCAATCGCTTAGTTCAAACCTTTGAACTCAGCTTTACCGCGGTATGCAGCATTTGTCAATTCTTCAATACGAAGCAATTGGTTATACTTCGCTACACGGTCAGAACGGCAAAGTGAACCGGTCTTGATTTGACCTGCTGCTGTACCCACCGCAAGATCCGCAATGGTTGAGTCTTCAGTTTCACCTGAACGGTGTGAAATTACCGTTGTGTAACCATTTTCTTTTGCAAGATAGATCGCATCTAGAGTCTCAGTCAAGGTACCAATCTGGTTATATTTAATCAGAATTGAGTTACCGACTTTTTCATTGATACCACGTTGCAAGATTTTAGGGTTGGTCACAAACAAGTCATCACCGACCAACTGAATTTTGTCACCCAGAATAGAAGTCAGGTAAGACCAGCCTTCCCAGTCCGATTCATCCAGACCATCTTCAATTGAGATGATTGGGTATTGGTTGACAAGACCTGCTAAATAGTCAGAGAATTGATTGCTGGTAAATGCTTTATTGCCTTCACCTGCAAGAATGTACTGACCATTTTTGTAGAATTCTGAAGATGCACAGTCTAGCGCAAGCATAATGTCAGAACCTGCTTTATAGCCAGTTTGACCAATTGCTTCAAGAATCACAGTGATTGCTTCTTCGTTAGAACGTAAGTTCGGCGCAAAACCACCCTCATCACCTACAGCAGTGTTTAAACCTTTTTTGTTTAATACTGATTTGAGGGAATGGAAGATTTCAGCACCTGCACGTAATGCTTCAGAGAATGAAGTGAAGCCTACAGGCTCAATCATAAACTCTTGAATATCAACGTTATTATCCGCATGAGAACCACCATTGATAATGTTCATCATTGGTACAGGCATGGTTAAAGTGGTTTGACCACGTAAATCTGCGATATATTGGAAAAGAGGAATTTTCTTTTCATCGGCAGCAGCACGCGCAGCAGCAAGAGAAACGGCAAGTGTCGCGTTAGCACCTAATTTTTCTTTGTTTTCAGTACCATCAAGCGCAATCATCGTGTTATCGATATCTTTTTGCTCGAATACTGATTTACCAACCAAAGCATCACGGATTACGGTGTTGACATTATTAACCGCAGTTTTAACACCTTTGCCCAAATAACGTGCTTTGTCGCCATCACGAAGTTCTAAAGCTTCACGAGAACCAGTTGAAGCACCAGAAGGTGCACATGCACGGCCAACTACGCCAGATGCTAAGATTACGTCTGCTTCGATGGTTGGATTACCACGAGAGTCCAAAATTTCACGTGCACGGATGTCAACGATTTGACTCATGAACAATTCCTCAGTTGATTAATAACGAGATGCTTTAGATGGCATCAATAAGTCTATAATTTAATGTGTATCTAGTTTTTGGAAGCCTTTGACCAAGGTATCCAGTTCTTTCAGCTGCGCCAGGAACGGCTCAAGTTGAGACATACGCAATGCACACGGACCATCACACTTGGCTTTTTCCGGATCTGGATGTGCTTCCAGGAATAAGCCCGCCAAGCCAGTGGCCATACCCGCACGCGCCAAGGTACTAATTTGAGCACGACGGCCACCAGCAGAGTCTGCACGACCACCCGGAGTTTGCAACGCATGAGTGACATCGAAGAATACCGGAACATTCATTTCCTTCATGATGTCAAAGCCCAGCATATCTACAACCAGGTTGTTATAGCCAAATGCTGAACCACGCTCACACAGAATCAGCTTGTCATTCCCGGCCTCCAGACACTTATGCAGAATATGACGCATTTCATGAGGTGCCAGGAATTGTGCTTTTTTTATATTAATAATGGCATCTGTTTTTGCCATCGCTTCAACCAGATCGGTCTGACGACTTAAGAATGCAGGCAACTGGATAATGTCAGCAACTTCCGCCACTGGCTCAGCCTGATACGGCTCATGTACGTCGGTAATAATGGGCACATTGAAATGTTTTTTAATGTCCGCTAACCACTCGATACCTTTTTCCAGACCTGGACCACGAAACGAGTTCAGGCTAGAACGGTTGGCTTTGTCAAAGCTGGCTTTAAATACGTAAGGAATATCCAGACGTTTACAGATATCGACATAAGTCTCTGCAATTTCAAAAGCCAAATCTTTTGACTCAAGTACGTTCATTCCGCCGAATAGTACAAATGGCAAATGGTTTGCCATTTGTATATCGCCTAAACGTACAATTTCTTGTGGTTTTAATGATGACATTTAAACTTCCTAGTGCCCTGTCCTGCAATTATTATTGGCTTTTTTGGTGCTGTTTTTTCGCAGCATCAATAAAGCTAGCAAATAATGGGTGACCATCACGTGGTGAACTTGTAAATTCCGGGTGGAATTGTACTGCAATAAACCAAGGATGTGCAGGAATTTCAACAGTTTCCACCAAGCGCTGTATCGGAGAATAACCTGAAACCTTCAGGCCTTTTTCTTCAAGCACCGGGATATAACGGTTATTCATTTCATAACGGTGACGATGACGTTCGATAATTTCTTCCGAACCATACACTTCACATGTCTTTGTGCCTGCAACCAGTTCAGACTTTTGAGCACCAAGTCGCATCGTACCACCCAGATCAGAATCGGCATTACGCTGCTGAACTTCACCGCGCTCATCCAACCATTCAGTGATCAAGCCAATCAATGGAGATTTAGTCGAGCGGTTAAATTCCGTAGACGTGGCATCTTTAATACCCGCAACATTCCGCGCGTATTCAATCACAGCCAGTTGCATACCCAAACAAATACCCAAGAATGGAATGCCATTTTCACGTGCGAACTGAATCGCTTGCATTTTCCCTTCTGTACCGCGCTCACCAAAACCACCTGGAACCAGAACTGCATCTGTATCTTTCAATACGACATTGACGTCCTGACTTTCCAGTTCTTCAGCATTGACATAGTCAATCTGGACTTTTACGCGATTTTGAATGCCAGCATGTAACAGTGCTTCGTTCACAGACTTATAAGCATCTGGAAGTTCAACATATTTACCAACCATCGCAACACGGACAACGTATTCAGGATTCAGTAAAGTTTCTACCACATTGTCCCAGTCAGTGAGATCTGCCTCTGGAAGATCGGTGTAGCCAAAACGTTCACAGATCAAATCATCAACGTCTTGTTCATAAAAAGTACGCGGAATTTCATAAATCGTACGGGCGTCTTTACACACCACAACTGCACGTGCTTCCACATTGGTGAACAAGGCGATTTTGCGTTTGGTATCTGCATCGACATCATGTTCTGTACGGCAAATCAGGATATCCGGCTGAATACCGATGGACAGAAGTTCTTTAACTGAGTGCTGGGTTGGTTTAGTTTTTAGTTCAGCTGCAGACTTAATGTATGGGAGTAACGTTAAGTGCATCAGCATCGTACGCTTGTGACCAAGTTCAACCATTAACTGACGTACGGATTCCATGAATGGGAGAGATTCAATGTCACCGACTGTACCGCCGATCTCTACGATCGCAACATCATAACCCTCGCCTGCGCGAAGGACACGTTCTTTAATATTGTCAGTAATGTGTGGAATAACTTGTACTGTACCGCCCAAGTAATCACCACGGCGTTCTTTATTCAGAACATCCTGGTAAACACGGCCTGAGGTGAAGTTATTCAGTTTGGTCATTTTCGCACGACGCAAGAAACGTTCGTAGTAACCCAAGTCTAAATCTGTTTCAGCACCATCTTCTGTAACAAAAACCTCACCATGCTGGAATGGGCTCATTGTCCCTGGATCGACATTAATGTATGGATCCATTTTTACCATGGTCACTTTTAAACCACGAGCTTCTAAAAGTGCAGCAACAGAAGCAGCTGAAATACCTTTACCTAGTGATGATACAACACCACCAGTCACGAAAATAAAATGGGTCATTGGGTTTCTCGTACAATCGAGCCTAAATCGGCCTGCAATGTTGCGCAATTTTACTTTACTCTGTACCAATAAAGCAAAGTCAATCCGCATCAATTCATAGAACAATAAACAATTGATTATTTTAACAGCAATTCAAATAAAAAATTACCGTAAGTTCATATGATTTTTATCTGGTATTTTGCTGCTATAATAGTGCAATTCTCTCCACCCTTTTCTGTTTGATGTAATGATGATGAAGAAACTTTTAATCTGTACCGCAATCCTGACAGGTCTTACATTGACCGCCTGTGTAAAAAAAGAAGCTCCGAAAGAAGAAGAACAAGTTGAAGTTACTCCAGCATCAGAAGTTACAACCTCTGAGCCGGCTCAGTTTGAACCACTTGAGCCTGTGGTAGAAGAACCCGCAGTTGAAGAAATTCCACCAGCTGTTGAAGTTCACCGTGAGGAAACTGAAAATACAACCACCGAAATCCGTCGTGAGATCAAACAGCCTGCGCCTGTTGAATCTGCTCCCGCTGCACCTGCAGAGAAACAAGCAGAACCGGCTCCAGCTCCAGAGCGCGCTCCTGTGGCAACACCAAAGTCTGGCTCAGAGACCAGCAAGTCTGAAGATGATGCGGTAGCAGATGCGATTGCTGCGGCAATGCCAGCACTTGAAAATTAATCGGGATTGACTGATTTTAAAAAAACCCAGTGAAAACTGGGTTTTTTTATGGTTTAAGCATCAGGCGGGTGCTTTAGATAATTGCAGCAGATAATCCGCCATTAAACGGGTTGCCCAAGAGTCGGTCTGCATTAAGCCTTGATAAAACCCGCAATGACTGCCTTTACGTGTGGTGACCACCACAATATTTGGCATTGCCTGAATGACTTCTTTATAAGGTTCCAGATTCTGGATATGACAGACCGGATCATCTTCAGCATTCAAAATCATTAAGGGAATTTTAATATTTTCAAAAACATAAATTGGATTTGTGGCTTTGCTATAACTTTCATAATCCTCAAATCCAGCCAGACGATAATACATTTTTTCAAATTCAGACAGGTCTTTTACCTCAAGCAGTTGCTTCCAGGTCGGATATACCTGCCAGATTTTCTGATAAGGTTGAATAAAGCGCTTAATCAGTTTTTTCGCCATCACTTTACTATAAAACGGATGTACATACGCAAATCCGGTTTCAGTGTTATAGCCTGGGCATAGAGCAAACGCAGCTTTGAGTGGCGTTTGCTCTCCTTCTTCTCCCAGATAACGCACCAATAAGCCGGTACCTGCCGAAGAGCCAACACCATACAGCTCAGATTTCGGAAATTTATCCTGAATATAAAGCAACTGTTCACGTAAATCCTGAGTAGAACCAAACAGGTTCATTTTAGGCACTGGCATCGGCAAGTCCGCATGCCCGCGACGTAAACACAGCGCCACGCGCCAGCCGGTATATTGATGCAAGTCACGTACCAGCTCCCGCATGGACTCAGGAGAGCCTGTAATGGTGTGGAGCAGAACAATAGTGGGCGTTGTTGGCGGCAATTTGAGTCCATACCAGGCAATGCCCGTAATGCCACCATCTGACATGGTCAATTGCTCAAGCACATCATATTGCAGCTTGATAGTTCGTTTTTTAATCAGGTCTAAATATAAAATATGCGCATGTGCATTGGATAACCAGGGTGTCGGACGGTATTTTTGTTTCAATAAGGGTAAGCGTTCAACAACACCCGAGAACACCCCATTGGGGTTATAATACAAGGTAGGAAGATCTGCGCCGCTAAAACGATCCAAATATTCACTTGAAAGCTGGCCCAGTTTTTTAAGCAATATTTTCATCTGTCTTCCCCTTCTAGTTTTACTATCAGTTGCTACAAACTTTATGTCGACTTGAGTCAATGCCAGAAATTAAGTATTAGCCTGAAAAGCCAGAATCCGCTGGCCCATCTCTAAGGCTAAAGCTTCAAGTCCAGATTTTGGTCGGATCATCACTTCAAAATCAATAATCTTCCCTTCATCATTGAACTGAATCATGTCGATTCCTTTAAGTTTTTTATCGCCGACATTGGCTGAAAACTCAAGTACAACATTGTTACCATCCTCACTGAGAAACTCTCGATGATAGCGAAAGTTTTCAAAGACCTGTATGACGTTGGTCAAAATAAAAAACACCACCTGCTTGCCGGAATAAGGTGTAAATGCCATAGGTGAGCGAAATACCACCTCCTCTGCAAGCAGTTCATTCAAGATTGACATATCGCGGCTTTCTAACATTTCATGCCAACGCGTAATAGATTTTTTTATATGTCCAGTGCCCATTTTGGCTTCCTTTTTTGTTATTGAAAAATTAGGCTTCCTCTACCTGAAGGAAAAAGAGCTCATACTTCCTTCTATCCAGTGCCTCTTTCCTTTCAAGAGAGGATTCAGGGAGAGAATTGTTTCCAGCCCCATCCCTGAATATTAGCTAAGGCCCCCTCCCAACTGCTTATTGGTAAAAGGGGGGAGGATTTCTTGCCCTTTAAAAGAGGGCTGGAAGGCAATTAAATCGCCGCAGCCAGTTCGGCACCCTGACGGATAGCACGCTTGGCATCCAGTTCACCAGCCTCTTTGGCTCCTCCAATCAGATGCACATTTTTGCCTGCAGCTTTCAGTTCATCAAACATAGCTGTATATGATTCCTGACCTGCACAAATTACCACATGATCCACTTCCAGCAGCATAGGTTTGTCATTGACCGTGATATGCAGTCCCTGATCATCAATCTGGTTATAACTGGCGCCCGCGATCATTTTTACATCACGATGTTTTAAGCCGGTGCGGTGAATCCAGCCGGTAGTTTTACCCAGACCTGCACCAACTGAAACGGCTTTACGCTGTAATAAATAAATATCACGATTTGATTTTTCCAGTTCTGGCGCTTTCAGGCCGCCTACCTGGTTATATTCGGTATCAATCCCCCATTCATCATAGAATTTTTGCGGGTTAACACTGCCGCTTTCACCTTCGTGACTCAAGTATTCTGCGGTATCGAAGCCAATTCCTCCGGCACCGATAATCGCGACCCGCTGACCTACCGGCTTACGCTCTTTCAGCACGTCCAGATAAGACAGTACTTTAGGATGGTCAATACCCGGAATTGACAACTGGCGTGGTGTTACTCCAGTTGCCACTACAATGTCATCAAAACTTGAGCTGACAAGCTCTTCAAAACTGGCGCTATGATTCAGCTTTAATTTAATACGCGGCTGAAGTTCAATCTGACGTTTGAAATAACGTAAGGTTTCATAGAATTCTTCTTTGCCCGGAATGGTTTTGGCTATATTAAACTGTCCACCAATCTGCGCCGCCGCCTCAAATATGGTCACGTTATGCCCACGATTGGCAGCATAGACTGCGAAACTCAGACCGGCCGGGCCAGCGCCAATTACGGCAATATTTTTTGCATCATTGACTTCTTTAAAAATTAATTCAGTTTCATAGCAAGCTCGCGGATTGACCAGACAGGTGGCAACCTTCATCGAGAAAATATGGTCCAGACAAGCCTGATTACAGCCGATACAGGTATTAATTTCATCACTGCGCCCCTGCTCAGCCTTGAGGACAAACTCAGAGTCAGCCAGCATCGGACGTGCCATAGAAATCATGTCGGCATCACCCGAGGCCAGTACATATTCAGCCATTTCAGGCGTATTGATCCGGTTAGAGGTGATCAGCGGAATATTAACCAGACCTTTCAGCTTGCGCGTTACCCAAGTAAAGGCTGCTCTTGGCACTTTGGTGGCAATCGTCGGGATACGTGCTTCATGCCAGCCAATTCCGGTATTGATAATCGTTGCACCAGCTTTTTCAATTTCTTTTGCCAGCTGAACCACTTCTTCCAGCGTTGAGCCACCCTCGACCAGGTCCAGCATAGAAAGACGATAAATAATAATAAAGTTCTCACCGACTTTTTCACGGGTACGGCGAACAATCTCGATCGGGAAACGAATGCGGTTTTCATAGCTCCCCCCCCACTCATCATCACGGTGATTGGTACGTGCCGCAATAAACTCATTGATCAGATAGCCTTCTGAACCCATGATTTCTACGCCATCATAACCGGCATACTGAGCCAGTCCGGCGCAGTTAGTAAAATCATCAATGGTTTGCTGCACTTCTGCAGAAGTTAAAGCATGCGGTTTTACCGGATTAATAGGGGCCTGAATAGGTGACGGTGCTACATTTTCAGCCTGGTAGGAATAACGCCCGGTATGCAGAATCTGCATGGCAATCTTACCTCCCGCCTCATGGACGGCCCGGGTAATCACTTTATGCTTTTCTGCTTCTTCAATTGTGTCGAGCTTTGAGCCACCTTGAAAGGTCACACCATGATCATTGGGGGAAATCCCGCCTGTAACGATTAAAGCCACACCACCTTTGGCACGCTCCGCATAAAAGGCTGCCATCCGCTCATAGCCACCTGGTACTTCTTCAAGACCTACGTGCATTGACCCCATCAATACCCGGTTTTTTAAAGTGGTAAAGCCCAAATCCAGTGGGGCAAGTAAGTTGGGATATTTAGACATTTCTACTCCTGAGCGTGCGTTTATGCTGGCTATTGTTTTACAAGCTGACCATTTTCTCCCTCAACCATCAGCTTTAATGCAACTTGTTGCACTATTTTATATGTCAGAATTGATTTTTATGCAACATGTTGCATAATAATCCTGAGTCATTTTTTGAGACGTCTATGTCTTTAGCCCACGTTCTGCTGACCAGCCTGATTGAAAAACCCAGTACCGGTATTGAACTGGCACGCCGTTTTGACCGTTCCATGGGATTTTTCTGGAATGCCACCCATCAGCAAATTTATCGTGAATTAAATGCCATGTTAGGCAAAGGCTGGATTTCCACCCTGAAAGAAGAAAATGCCCAGTCACGTAAAAAAACCTATCAGGTCGAGCGTCTGGGCCGTAAAGAGCTGACCAGCTGGATGCTTGAGCAAAGTCCGCCAGCACAATTGCGTGAAGAATTAATGGTACGTTTACGGGCCGAAGCGCAGCTTGGAGGCAATAGCACCTTGCCTGAACTGGAACGCCACCTGAAACTGCATAAAGAAAAATTAAAGACCTATCAGCAGATTTTTGCCAAGGATTTTGCCCAGGCCGATGAAAATGACCGTACCTTGTATATTCACAAAATGATTCTGCAACTGGGTATTGATCAAGAAACGGGCTGGATTCACTGGTTAGAACAGCTCATTCCGCGTCTCAAACAATTTTAAGGTAATTACAATAAAATACACCCTGGAGTATAGCCATGCCTTTTTATACCATGCCCGATGCTGAACAACTGTTTGTCCGCGAATACGGTCAGGGACAACCGGTGCTGGTATTATCCGGTCTGGGCATGCTGAGCTGGCAATGGGCTGCTTTTCTCTATCCGCATCGAAAAAATTTCCGTTTTATTATTCCTGAATGGCGTGGCTTTGGCGCATCCGGCAACTGCAAAATCCCGTCCGATCTGGATGCCATTTCCAGTCACTGGCAAGATGTACGTTCGGTTCTAGCCCAGTTAAATCTGGACAAACTCATGGTAATTGCTTATTCCATGGGTGCCACGACGGCGATGCATGGCCTGCATTATGATCACTTTGCCCAACATATTTCCGCCTATTTACATATTGATCAGTCCCCTAAAATATCGGTAGACGATGCTTGGGCATTTGGACTTTTTGGTTCGCGCCATCAAGAATTTATCGGGATTTTGCAGGAGATTTCCCTGCTTCTGGCTCAGCATGTCCATCTTG
This sequence comes from Acinetobacter sp. S4397-1, assembly GCF_024129285.1. Taxonomy (NCBI): domain Bacteria; kingdom Pseudomonadati; phylum Pseudomonadota; class Gammaproteobacteria; order Moraxellales; family Moraxellaceae; genus Acinetobacter; species Acinetobacter sp. S4397-1. The sequence continues at coordinate 10,017 of NZ_JAMXXZ010000019.1, read as the reverse complement.
GCTCCATCCGGAAGCTGGAAAGCTCAGTACGTGCAGCGCTGGCTGCTCTATGGCTACGCTTTATACAGCTGCAAAATGAACATAAGCTCAGCTTAAAATCCTGTGAATTTATTCTGAATCAGCCGCGTTTGCAGGGTCTACTGCTTCCCACTCAGCGCATAGACTATATGCTGTGGTATATCAACAACTATCTATATCACCGGGAAGACTACCGCGCAGCTCTTAGCCAACTCTCTTGTCCAGTAACCTTCTTTAGCGGCGTTCAGTCCAGACTCTATCCCTTTGAAGGTCAACGTTTGATTGCAGAAAGCCTGCCACAGGCCAAACAGGTACTATTTAACAAATCTGGTCATGCTCCTTTATTGACTGAACCGGTCAAATTTGCCAAAGAACTGTCCAGATTTCTGAAAGAACATTACCCAGCACCCTCGACAGTAAACTCGTTCGGAACAGCAATTTAACCCAAGAGAATGGCGATGAAAAAACTAGTGGTCTTCTCCGGTGCAGGCATAAGCGCCGAAAGCGGAATTAATACTTTTCGTGACAGTGATGGGCTTTGGGAACAATATCGCATTGAAGAGGTCGCCACCCCTGAGGCCTGGGCTAAAAATCCAGAGTTGGTACAACGTTTTTATAATGCACGGCGTAAAAATATTCTGGAGGCACAGCCCAATATTGCCCACCAGCACATTGCGCGCTTAGAAAAAAATTATGATGTCTACGTCATCACCCAGAATATTGATGACTGACATGAACGTGCGGGCAGCTCCAAAGTCATCCATTTACATGGCAACATCCGGCTGGCCAAAAGCTCTGGTCCGGACGCAGAAAATACCCGGGAATTCTATTCCGTGGAAGGCGCCGAGCTGGATCTGAACAAGCATTTTTGCAGGCAAGGTTATCCATTACGCCCCCATGTGGTCTGGTTTGGCGAAGCGGTGCCGGCTTATACAGATGCCCAGCTGTGTGTCGCAGATGCAGATATTTTTATCGTGATTGGTACCAGCTTACAGGTCTACCCAGTGGCCGGGTTAATTCATGACATTTCTGCCAGTTGCACTGCCTACTATATTGATCCCAAAGCAGAGCAACAGCATCTTCCTGCCCAGTTTCAGAAAATTGCCAAGACGGCAACCGAAGGCCTGTCGATTTTAGTGAAGCAGTTGCAGTCCTGAACATCAAACGGTACATAGTTGGTTATTGATATAATCATCAAAACAGTCTCTTAGTTTTTAACCCGCCGTTATTAGCTTATATTCCGACCCAACTTATGGCATTTTTGGATAAATATTTTTTAGATGCAGGTTCGATAACAAGCTCTTTTTATATAGCAAACAATATGTTAAACAATTAATTATTTAAAAAATTTTAGTTATATTCTGCTACACCCAACTACATTTATAAGCATCAATAAGGATAAATGTATCATCCCGTTTTTATGATACATGTGGCTTATCTAAGAGTGATAAATGAAAAATTAGTGGTAGTTGCTTATACGGAACGGTTAAATTCTTCATCAATAAAAACAGTTATATGAGGTATCTCTGTCATTGCAGCTGATGTCGTAAAGAGGGGTACTGGAGCAGATTCATCTACTTTGCTGAATGAAAGATTATTTGATTGGATTTCTGGTATAGATTCTATTGGAATATTTAGACAAGACTCAGGTTTTACTTCTTGCTTTTGTACAAGCTATGGTTCTCCAATTCCTAAAAAGTTAGAAATAACTCGTTCATATGGATTCCACTTGGATGATTAAAAGAAATGCCAGTAATTAAGAAAAGATGGGCCTTCTGTCTTCATTTAAAGAGTAATTAGTCATCTGGAATACAGTTAGATCAGACCTCCTTAGAGTGACCCAGTTGGAATGGGCTAGCAGTTTATTTTGATTAATCTAATTTAATAGTTTCTAAAATGAACCCAATACCCTCTATAAAAGCCCTTTAAGAACAAGAGGATTAATATTTTCAAAAAACCTATTCATGCCGAATGGGCTTTTCCTATGAGCAACGATGAATCGCGTCATGTTGAATAATTGCCTTTGTCCAAATTTTTTAATCAGCTGCAATTGACACTATGCAACAATCAGACTTTAATCAGCATATTGTTGCATATATGGAATCAAAGAAAATGCTGACGGATCTGGATGACTTTTATTGCTTTGCCCAAGTGGTCGAATATGGCGGCTTCAGTGCTGCTGAACGTGCTACGAATATTCCCAAGTCCAAACTAAGTCGACGCGTTTATAATCTGGAAGAACGTTTGGGCGTCCGTCTGATTCAACGTAGTTCACGCCATTTTGCCGTGACCGACATCGGCATGAATATCTACCGGCATGCCCAGGTCATGCTAAATGCCGCTCAGGCTGCGCACGACCTAGTGGATCATTTAAGTACCGAACCACGTGGCGTAATTAAAGTCAGTCTGCCAGTTTCAATGGCTCAAAATGAAATGGCTAAAATCCTTCCAGACTTTCTTAAAAAATATCCAGAAATCAAGATTCAGATGCTGGTGACCAATCGTCGTGTCGATATTATCAATGAAGGATTTGATCTGGCCTTAAGGGTTCGATCCAGTCTGAATGATGATCCAAATCTGGTGATTCGCCAGCTTGCTAAACTGGAGCAGCATCTGTTTGCAAGTCAAGGCTATCTAAATCAATTCGGTGATCTTAAAAGCCCTGAGCAACTGGCCGACCACAAAATTCTCAGTATGGTTGAAGAACACAGTGAGCAATTTCTGGTCTTGCAAAATGGCCAGCAGCAAAAGAAAATCCAGGTTAGCCCAACCGTATGTGGTTCAGATCTGAACATGTTGACCCAACTGGCCGCCTCGGGATGTGGCGTGGCCTTATTGCCGGATCACGTCGTCGAACACTACCTACAACGTGGTGAGCTGATACAGATCTTACCTGAATGGAAAGCAGCCCACGGGATTTCCCATGTGGTTTATCCATCACGTCGCGGCCTGTTGCCTGCAGTACGGGTATTTATTGACTATCTGGTAGAGCAGCTACAACAGGATTAAAGTTGAGATAAAGAGACTTTGAAAGAATTTTCGCTCACATAAAAAAAGCTCATTTTCATTAGAAAATGAGCTGGAAACTACAGGACAGCACTTGAGTGAAAAGAGGAAACATCTAGGCTAAACAAGATGAATATAAGCTCTGTCAAAGCTCGAAACCACTTCTTGCTGTAGTCTTTTGTAGGCTTTCGTCCACAGAATACCGGCTAATGTAAGTTATGTGAGCCGGTGTAATGGGTTACTGTATTTTCATTGGCTATAGCAGAATTTAAATTTCCGGATATTCCCCAGTGCCTTCAGGCCATGGCGATAACAGTTCAAAGCCTGTTTCAGTCACAGCAACCATATGTTCCCATTGCGCAGACCAGGATTTGTCTGCGGTGACTACCGTCCAGCCATCTTTAAGTTCTTTGACTCGTGCTTTGCCCATATTCACCATCGGCTCAATCGTAAAGACCATACCCGGCACCAGCTTAATGCCCTGCCCCGGTTGTCCATAATGGAGAATATTCGGCTGTTCATGATACACCTTGCCAATTCCATGACCACAATATTCTCTGACGATGCTATACCCCTCCCGTGTTGCCACAGTCTGAATGGCATAGCCAATATCGCCCAGTGTTGCCCCCGGTTTCACGGCATGAATACCGGCCACCATCGCCTCATAAGTCGTATTAACCAGACGCTTCGCTTCAGCTGATGGCGTACCGACATAATACATACGGCTGGTATCACCAAAATAACCATCTTTAATAATAGCGACATCAATATTAATAATATCGCCATCTTGCAAGATGGTTTTGGCAGAAGGAATACCATGACACACCACTTCATTTGGAGAAATACAGGTGGTTTTGGTATAGCCATAATAGCCAATATTGGCAGGTGTCACTTTCAAAGTATTGACAATAAAATCATGGCACAGATCATCCAGATATTCAGTGCTCACCCCTGCTTTCACGTGCGCTCCAATCATCGCCAGAACCTGCGCGGCCAAGCGCCCGGATATGCGCAGTTTTTCAATATCCTGCTCGGTTTTAAGACTAATGGCTGGCGCTCGCATCAATTTATCCTCAATCTGAATCACCCAATTATAGTCCTTTTTAGCTGAGAATGCCGAGGTTCTTGGGCTAGACAGGCATTTAACGCTAGGCAAAACAATTTTTTAATGCTGACTATTTATACAAACAATAAAGTTTTCAATTTATTGTAAATTCTGAATAATTTGTCAGAAAAATATAGATTTTACTTTTCTTTAAAAATATCAATAACATATCTCCACCAAATTTAGAATATCTGTTGACTCACTTAGCAAGAGCAATACGATCAGCGCCTTTCCAGCTAAAATAAACTCCAAAAACCCGTACAGATATTCTAAAATCTATTTTTCATTTTACTACTCTCCCTTTATGACAAGTCTCCGTACTCGGGATATTGTTGCCTTGGGTTTTATGACCTTTGCACTATTTATTGGTGCAGGTAACATTATCTTTCCACCGATTGTGGCGCAACAGGCCGGTGAACACGTATGGTTAGCTGCTTTCGGTTTTCTGATTACTGCTGTCGGCTTACCAGTTATCACCATTGTTGCATTATCTCGTGTTGAAGGTTCTATCCAGATTTTAAGCTCGCCTTTGGGCAAAGCCGCCAGTATTTTGCTGACTGTGATCTGTTATCTGGCCGTCGGTCCTTTATTTGCAACTCCGCGTACCGCCACCGTTTCTTATGAAATCGGGTTTTCTTCCTATTTCGGCAATGAATCCAGTAGCCTACTAATTTATAGCAGTATCTATTTTGCTGTCGTGATGCTCGTTTCTCTGTATCCGAACAAGATTCTGGATACTGTCGGCTATTTCCTCTCTCCGCTTAAGATTATTTCCCTGATTATCTTAGGAGTGGCCGCTGTCATGATTCCGGCCCAGGCACCACCTGCACCGATCAACAGCTATATTGACAGCCCGGTTTCTGAAGGGATTGTGAATGGTTATCTGACCATGGACACCTTGGGTGCTCTGGTTTTCGGTATTGTGATTGTAAAAGCAATTACATCACGTGGCGTAACGGACAAGAAGCTGATTACCAAATATGCAGTGAATGCTGCGATTATTTCGGGGATCGGTTTAACTCTGGTTTATCTGAGCCTGTTTAAACTGGGTCTGGGTAGTCATGAAGTTGCTCCAAATGCGGCCAATGGGGCGGTTATTCTGCATGCATATGTGCAATATGCCTTTGGTGACATGGGCGCGTACTTCCTGTCCGGCATGATTTTTATTGCCTGTATGGTGACTGCAATCGGCCTGACCTGTGCCTGTGCAGAGTACTTCTCCAGCCTGACCAAAATTCCATATAAAGTTCTTGTCCTGATCCTGATTGGTTTTTCGCTGCTGATATCTAACCTCGGTTTAACCAAACTGATTGCCGTTTCAGTCCCGGTATTAAGTGCGATCTATCCACCTGCCATTACAGTTATTATGCTGAGCTTCTTGACAGGCTTCTTTAAGAAACCATCGCATGTCATTGCTCCAGTGACCTTGGTTGCCTTGATCTTTGGTATCTTTGATGGCTTAAAAGTTGCCGGTTTCAGTTTACCTGCTAGCTTAGAGAGCTTGCCACTTTCTGAACAAAATATGGCCTGGTTTATCCCCTCCATGATTGTTCTACTGATTGCAGCTGTGATTGACCGTATTAGAAACTAATCCTTCTAGCATGTTGAGGTCATAAAAAAACGAATTTTTACCCAAAATCCGTTTTTTAGCGTGATCAATAATTGTCAGGTTTTACCCAAACGGACATTTATTGTTTACACCCTGCAAAGCCCTGTTAGCGCACATAAGTCAAAAATTGATATAAAAATAGCAAAAAACGATTTTTTTTACTGGATAGCTTGGCACAATAAGATTTATAATCTGGCTCAAATAAAAATATATTTATGCATTCTAAATACTTAAGGTTTTTGACTTAAACCAAAAGCACCTTCTACTCATACAAACACTTACACAAAATTGATTATTTCTCCATCATTTCAGCGTAAAATTTTTCTCTTTCACCTAAGATGAATCTAAAAAGTTGCAAACTTTTGCAATTGACCGTTCTGGCCTTTGGCATGCAACTATAATTCATTTTAAATCAATTGTTTATGCAGATACTTGACTAAAGTCAAGCTTTTTCACTGTGAAAGCTTTCTGGAACAGTTGCAAAAGCTGAAATTAAACAGTACAACTGTATATTCAATTCTGACTAAGTTACTCTATTTTAGTCATTTAATAAGACCAATAACTATAGGAGAAATGGAGATGTTATCAGTACATTTCAACAAGCAAGTCTTCATTGATGCTCTTAAAACCAATACCGACTTGGTGACCTTTTTAAGCACTAGCATCGCGCTCATGCTGACTTTATTTGTTCATTGTTTAATTCAAGGCAATTTAAAACTTGAATATTTCGGTTATGCGATGATTGTCTCGATGGTCTTTTTCCTCTGGGCCCTCGTTGACCAGAAATACCGCTAATCACTTCCTCAATTTTTAGATTGCCCCAGATGGATGAGCTGCCCCCTCATCCATCTGGACAGAAAAAATCATAACGCATCCAAAATAATAAAAGATAGAACCTAAAATAACCCTAAAACTGCACCATACAGCAAGATTCCTGTCCCTCCCACTTCTACAATAATTAGTCCTAGCATCGCGACTGTCATCAAAATATCAGGGAAATTCCACCTGCCCAATTGATGCGGTGTCTTAAACTGATTCGTGGTATCTCTCAAATAGCCGTGCAGAATATAAGCTCCGATTGAAAAGCTGAAAAAGACTATATTCACGATGACACAGATCAAGTTAAGCGCTGCGGAAAATGCCGATACATAAGCGAGTACCGCCAAAATCAAGGATGCAGGTGCATAGAGCAAACTACTGCGATGTGCAATATCAACATAATAATGCGCCCGAGATTGTGCAGAGTTCCGGATCTGCCAATATTTCCACACGCCGGTCAGCATGCCCACCCATAAGAAAATTCCACTAAAAATGATGGCAATTTTGACTGCCAGATCAAGTGCTGCTACTTCCATAGTTTTATTCCCTGTCGTCATCCTACTGACTTTTTAGTCATTATTTGAGCGAGTTTCTTTTTAGAACTGATGTACATTAAATCAATCATTCTGATTTAAAAATATAGTGTAGCTTATGTCTAAATTTGAAACATTGACCCTAAACTGCCAAGATGGCTACCAATTAAGCGCATGTTTTTATGAAGCATCTGCATCCAAACAACAACCCTATCCCATTTTAATCTGTCCAGCGACGGGAATTACCAAACAGTTTTATCATCGTTTTAGCTGCTGGCTACAGGCACAAGGCTATGCCGTCTTGGTCTTTGACTTTCGGGGAATTGGTCAATCTTTATATGGACCTTTAAAACAGTCGACAGCCAGCATCGTGCAGTGGGGACAGCAGGATATTCCTGCGGCAATTGATGCTCTTTTAGATAAAACTAAGGCTGAACGGCTCATCTTGCTGGGTCATAGTGCAGGTGGACAGCTACTCGGCCTTGTGCCAAACCATGCAAAAGTGGCTAAGGTAATTGCCATTTCTGGCTCCACCGGCCATATCAAAGGCTTAAAAGGCCGAACCAAATTACTGGCACCTCTCATGTTTGATGTGATTTTTCCCTTATCACGCTTCACTCTTGGCTATGGACCCACCCGTGCCATTGGGATGGGAGAAAACCTGCCCAAAGATGTAGCACGTGAATGGGCACAATTTTGCAGCAAGCCAGGTTATGTAATCAATGCCATCGGTAAAACCGTGACCCGACAGCAGGATTATCATGTACAAATTGAGTGTCCTATTACGGCCATCTGGTCTACAGATGATGAAATTGCCACCGAAGCCAATGTCAAAGACTTGTTACGCCTGTATCCAAATGCTGCAACAAAAGCCATTGAGTTGAATCCTTCCACTCTAGGACACAAGGCGATTGGGCATATGTCAATGTTCAAATCTTCACATGAAAACTTATGGCCTATTATTGAAAAAGAAATTGCAGCTTAGGCTATTTTTAGCTCAACAATTCAAGTAAGCCTCGGCCCTTTAATAGAGGCTCGACTTTAAACTGTTCGAATGGTCTACTACAAAGCCAAAACTTTAAAGTAGACCCTCTTTTTTATATCCTGCTATTTTAGGCAAGTACTGTTTGAGAGAATCACTTCAAGATTAACCATGACATCTGATTTGTTAAATAAGATAAAAGCTGCATTTACTATTGCTGTCAGTAAGCCTCAATGCAAAGTGGTATTTTTCAATTTTTTGGTATGATCTTTTTTAAGCTTGACTACTTTTAGTGCAAGCGCACATTGATATACACAATGTATGTTCACTCCCTGGTTATCAATGGTATAACTTATTTCTATGTTTTAATTTGCTTTCTTTCAACATGACTGATAATGACTACGTATTGGATCGCATTGATCGCAAAATTCTTCGAGAACTTCGCAAGGATGGTCGCCTAAGTGTGACCGAACTGGCGGAGAAAGTAAGCCTGTCCACATCTCCCTGCTGGACGCGCTTAAAACGCCTGGAAAATAATAATATTATTGAGGGTTATACTGCCAATATTAATGCCAAAGCCTTAGGGATTAATGAGCTATTCTTTATTGAAATCACGCTTGAACGTCATGATGATGAAATTTTAAATGAGTTCAGTGAAGCCTTGGCCAATATGCCTGAAGTGGTGGAAGCTCATCTGGTCACGGGTGATTATGATTATCTGGTCAAAGTCGCAGTGAAAAACTCTGAACACTACGAACGTTTTTTGCGTAAAAACCTATATTCCATGAAGGGAATTCGTCACACACGTTCGATTTTTGCCCTGCGTCCTTTAAAGCTGGCCAATAATACGGATTTGTTGATGATTGAATAATCTGAAAAGAAGGATCAGTTATCTCACACAAGCAGATCTATTTATGTTTTAATACGCTCAGTATGAGATGAGCCTTATATGAGTATAACGTGAGTTATACGACTAGCCCCTAACCATGGGGCTTTTTAATATCTGTCATTTAAGAAGAATCACTCAGCCTCAATATCATATACCCAGTTTTTCGCTTGTTGGTCTGTGATAGTTTCACAGACATAATAATTGTGATCCCATGCGTCTTGATGGAAAATTTCTTTTTTATGGTAAGTTACTTGTTTACCATTTTCGACGCAGACAAAACTGTCACCTTGCTCTTTGACTTGAGTTCCGTTAAGGAAGCCGCCAATACAGAGGAAGCGGGATTGTTTGGGCATTGCTATAACAACTTTTAAACCATTTTTCAATATGAGAATTAAACGATTTATTAAAATGACTGTAAAGCTTGTTCTTCAACATACCTATAGAAAAAAAATTAGCCTAATGACATTCATTATAACAACATAATTATCTATTCATCATTACGCAATTCAGCACATTCAAAAATATTGAAATTTTGCCAAAATAATTCGAATCGAACACCCATCTTATTTAATTTTTTACACCACTCAATTTCTAAATCGCTTGGTTTTCTATTTAGCACGATATTTAAATAATTAAATTTTTTTCTATTAGGATAATAATTATACTCTAATAGCTGACCTAAAGCCTCCCTAATACTATGTCTCACATAAGGTGTATTAACTACTTTTAATTCAAACATATAGGTACTATCATCTCGTTTTGCGGTCAAGTCAATAGCATTTTTTTCTTGTTCAATATCAATAAAACCCTTATCCAAAAGGTATTTTTTTAAATCATTAGATAATTTGTTATGTAATGGTTTAATTAATTTTTCATCATTATTAGCACTTCTAATATATGATATTTCATTAAGATTTCTATCATCGTCTAAAGCTAAATTAGCTAGACTTAAATCATCAAAAATACTAGGGCGTGTCCTCATTTGGCTTTACACCAAATAAACATGCAAGCAATGTAAATCATAGACTGATAATTTCGTGCAAGCTTATCAAATCG
>NZ_JAMXXZ010000018.1:0-51285 GCF_024129285.1 Acinetobacter sp. S4397-1 | reverse complement strand
TTAAACCAATCAATCAATGATAATATTTCGATCAATCAACCAGTAAAAATCCACACAAGTTGTTCTTCATAATCTCTTAATGATCTTCTTACTGCTTCGTCAGCAGCAAGCTAGGTCGGCTATGTTACGCTTTCTTTGTAGAAAGTCAACCAGTAAATCCAATTATTTTTAAACTCATTCAAGACACTTAAATTTAACACCTTGTGCTAAACCCTTGTTTCTTAACAAGTTTTAATCTTCATCACTGCCGATGGATGTGCATTCTACAGCATTTCAGGGAGCTTGCAACACTCTTTTTGAATTTTTCTTAAAATAACATCTCAACTGGTTGTTTATTCCACAAAAACCCCTTTTTTTTCTATTTCTTGATTAAAAAAGGCACAGGATTAGCCAGATTAGCTAATAGTTTTTCTGCCTTATCTTTTTCCTGAAAGCGTAAAGGTCGGCAATCCACATACTCTATATAGCCGCTATCGCCTTTTTCAGTCTGCTCATTTATTTTTACCTGATAATGAAAACTACCCACATAGCCCGCTGCCATGCCAAATTTAAAATCACCACGACTTTGGCCCTGCACCCAGATCTGGTTTCCCCGATCATCTTCATAGCACCACTCAAACTCTCGTGGCAAATACATCTTTTGCCCATTTGGCGTTTTGACACTCGGGTAGACACGATGCACTTTAAAATAAACCTTTTGGTCAAACAGCCAGGTTTGCATACGATTCAAATCACGTAGATAGATTCTCGACTGTACAATCTGATTCAGGCTATTACGGATCTGAGCCAGCAATAGCTGCCGATTATTACTTAGATTAATCATCTGATAGCTAAAAAAAGCCAGAGGAAGATAAGGAAAATTAAAACTGCGGGCGTATTCAAAACTTCCGAGACTTTCAATTGTATATTTCTGATCTTTATAGGTCACAGTACCCTGACAATGACACATTAATGACCAATGATCTGCCAGAGAGAATCGCATCTGGGTAAAGTGGGACACCAGATCAGTGGTATGAATGCTGAGATCAAAACTCAGTTCGGCATCAGAGCGTTGGAGTTGAAAGTGTGGAAAGTGTCCGGTCAACTTTTCCCGATCCAAAAATTGAAACATGCCGGATGAAAATTTACAGTCCTGTTGAATTGAATAGCTCTGTAACTGTCCCACCATGTGAGGACTTGAACTGCAAATGACTGTCGCAGTATCTAGCGCAGTGGTCTGGATCGCACTGGGATTCGCCAGCATCGGTGCATTGGGCTGTCCGATAATGCTGAGAAAATTGAGATAATGCAGGGGGGCGGGTAGCCCAGGAATTATCAATCCCTGATGAATGATTTTGTATCTTGAGGTTGGGCCATGATAAGCCAGATGCTTCGACGAAACAGTCGGAGTCTGATTCAGCTGTTTCGAACGATCTAAAAAATCTTGAAGAAACTGCATATCAGACTCCTTAATCTTTTTATAATACGTGCTGTCTTTTTGCCATGAAAGTGGTAACAAAGCCAGATAAGGCATAGATGATAGAAATCACTAAAATGCCAACCGGAATATTATAAGTCATCGCAGCAAAGATAAAGACGGCGATTGGTAACACAAAGAATGGGACACGTTTACGCTCTACAGTCTTAAATGAATAGTATTTGATATTGGAAATCATCAATAAACCGCTACCAATAATCACTATTGCATTTAATATTTGTATGGATAGCTCTCGGGTATCGAAGATTTCAGGAAAATCCAGCCCGACCCAAACCATTGAAACAATCATGATCGCTGCCAAAGGACTGGCCACACCAATAAAGTAACGTTTATCGACCACGCCAATCTGCACATTAAAACGCGCTAAACGAAAAGCCGCGCAGGCCGTATAAACAAAACAGGCTGCCAGACCGATGCGACCAAGATCACTCAGTCCCCAGCTATACATTAAAATGGCTGGTGCCACTCCAAAGGCCAGCATATCTGACAGTGAGTCAAACTGTTCACCAAACGGACTTTGCGCGCCGATTGCACGTGCAACACGCCCATCCAGACCATCAAATAAAGCGGCCAGAAAAATGGCATAAATGGCTTGCTGAAACTCACCATTCATACTGGCAATAATGGAATAAAAGCCTGATAACAACGCAGCGGTTGTAATCAGATTTGGCCACAGATAGATCCCTCGACGCTTAACTTTCTGCCCTTCCTGGGTATGCTCTTCTTCCTCTACCTCGAAGGTAATCCCATCAAAAGGCAAGTCTAATGAAGAATCGCTTTCCGGTTTGCTTGTATTTGTCATATTTGTCGATCCTAACTATGACCATTTTATGAAAAAATTATTCACCGACCAACCAGCGTACCGCAGCATGGCCGCCATTTTCCTGCATACGTAAATGCGGAAATAACCACTGTAATGCTTCATCTGCATCTTCAGAGAATTTCCAAGGCGGGTTAATGACCAAGAGACCACAACCATTCAGGCCAACTGGAGTATCGTCTGGCCAGACACAGAGTTCGCAAATTAACTGACGGCGAATACCGGTCTTAAACATTTTCTTTTCAAAACGTTCAATCATGGCACGGTCTTTAATTGGATACCAAACCGCCAACACACCTGTCGGCCATTTTTTATAAGCCGCTGCAATCAGTTCAACCAATTGCGGGAAATCTTTACGCTCTTGTTCATAAGGCGGGTCAATCATGACCAGACCGCGTTTTTCTTTCGGTGGAATGACCGCAAGTAACCCTTCATAGGCATCCCGTTCATGCAAGCCTGCGCGTTTGTCAAAAATATTCTGACGAAGCTGCTGAAATACATCACGCTGCATTTCAAAAATAGTGGCTTTATCAATTTCGCGCATGCCTTCCAGAGCAAACCACGGCGAACCCGGATACGCTCCTTTGCCAAAGTTTTCACGCATTTTTTCAACAACTTTTAAATATTGCTGAACCCCTTGCGGTGCATTACGCTTGATTGAATCGTCCAGCTTGACCAGACGATGAATACCGTTTAAGAACTCACCTGATTTTTGTGCCTCAGAGGTCGATAAATCATACTTACCCGCACCACCATGTGTATCTACATAGCGATATGGTTTATCTTTTGCATTCAGTCGAGCCAACAGCTGAAGCAGTAGTACGTGCTTCATGACATCGGCAAAGTTACCCGCGTGGTAATGGTGACGGTAATTCATGTTTCATTATTTCCTCATATCAACAACCATTTTAACATGAAAAATAGTTTCGTTCAGATCGGATTCTTCCCCTAGAATAACTGAACATTTTTTCCCCTTTTCACAGGTTTATTTTATGGATGCTGCTCATTTCCCAAAGTCCTGGTCTATTGACCAAATTCTTGATGATTTGAATCAACAGGGTTTTAGTCTGATCGATCATGCTTATGATGCAAGCTATATTAAACAGTTGATGGCTGAGTGTCGTAGCAATCTGGCTTATTTCCGTGATGCTGCCATTCAAAATGGGGTGGTCAGCAACATTCGTAGTGACCGGATTTTATGGCTGAATGAAAATCTTAGTATTTCTCACCAGCATGTACAAAACCTGCTGGCTTTGGGCCAGATTTTCAACCGGGTCTTTTATTTGGGAATCAAGGAAGTGGAAGCACATTTTTCCTGTTATGAAGCAGGAGAATTTTATGCCTTACATCGCGATAATCCAAAAGGCAAAAATAGCAGAATGATTTCCGCAGTGTATTATTTGCATGACCAATGGCAAGAGGATTGGGGCGGAGAATTACGCTTGCAGGATAAACACGAGGTATGGCATACCATTCGTCCTGAACCAAATCGTCTTGCCCTGTTTCAGAGTGATATTTTGCATGAGGTTTTAGAGGCCAAACATCAGCGTCTATCCATTACAGCCTGGCTACGTAGTGATGCGGCCGTGCTTTAAATTTTAAGTTCTGGCCTCATATCAGCATTATTGAGAATTAAGGATGGCATGCATGCGATTAAACAGCCAGCAGATTATTGAACGTCTAGGTGAAACTGACCAGTTGTATTTACAAGGCAATACGCCGGAATTAGCGCTTGAACGTGCCGATCTTCGCTTGCAACTGGTGAGCTTAAGCCAGTTCTATCAGGAACAGGTTCATTTTCTGCAAGAAGCGGTTGTACTGCTCGAACAAGGACGAGTTGAATTTGAGGAGATGCCGCTACGCCTGTATATCAATCTCTCTTTACATCTGGCCAAGGCGTATATGATTTTCTTTGAACTCACCAAAGAGCCCCGTTATGCCCTGATTACCCAGCAAATCCTAAAACCCATGACCCATTATGAGCATGGTGAGATTTATTTCTTCCTGGCTTATGCCTCTGTCAGTAAAAATGAGCCGGCATTAACCCGGCACTGGTTAAAAAAATACAGCACGAGCTCCGAATTTGATCTGGAATTATTACAGCAGCATCCCGCCTTTGAAGCGTACCGATCCCTAGAATGGTTCGAAAAATTGCTCAAAAGTAAAATGCACTAAACTCGCTTTAACCTGCCTTATAGAAAAAAGCGCCTGAGATCAGGCGCTTTTTCATTGAATCCTAAATGCTTTTAAAGCCTGTATCAGGCAAGTTGACGGCGATAAGCATCCATGTGCAACTGCTGGTTGAGCTCATCCACCCAAATCGCCCAGTCATCATCCTGCACCAGATGACTAATTAATAAAGAGCGCTGTGATTTATTCCAAAACGGCGCATCATGCAGAGAAATATGTGCAGGCAGTTGATGCGTACGTATATACAATTCGATAGCAGCCGGACTATTGGCCAGGCCGAGTTGTGAAAACAACAACTCTAAAGATGGGGTCCTTCCGAGCATCTCGTCCTCCTTATATTTATCAGAGAAACTGTCATTAATTATAGATCTAACTTATAAGACAATCGAAAAAAAACCTAGTCAATTGACTAGGTTTGTTGTGTCTTTTTGTACGTTATGGGGCTTATTCTGCTGCTTTGTCACTTTCCACATGAAGCAACTGATTTAACTTGTCAATAATGACAATCCATTCATCATCCTGATGCCAGTGTTCACGTAAAAAGGCACTCTGTCCTTCGCTCCAGAATTCGGCATCTGGCAAAGCCACTTTAGCATCTAACTGATGATCTTTAACAAATTGCTCAATTGAAGCTTCATCTGACGGTAAACCAAGTTGTTCAAAAAGTAGTTCCAGAGTAACCTGTTGTTCCATAAGCATAAACAAACTCCATTATTCAACTTATCAGTAAGTTAGATGATTAAAATATTAATATCAAAAACTTTAGTTTGATTTGCCACTGGGCAAGCTACAGGAGCCTGAGCCCACGGCTTCAGTATGTAACTGCTCATTTAGCACATCCACCCATATGGCCCAGTCATCATCTTTCTTCCAGTGACTGATTAAAAAGTCATGTTGTGACTTACTCCAAAATGGTGCTTTGTGTAGCGGTACATCCATACCAATTTGATGGGTATTAATAAATTCATCTATCGCTTCAGGACTGGAGTCCAGTCCCAATTGCTCAAAAAAAAGTTCGAAGGTTGAGCGTTGTTCTAACATCTGTATGACCTCCCCCTTTTGAATTATGATCTTGTATCTACCTTAGCCTGCCTATACAACAAACTCAGTTGTCTCTCCTTCACAGGATGTTATTTTTTGTTCAATAAAAAAGGCACCCTAACCAGAGTGCCTTTCTTTTAATTTAATTAAAAAATTAAATTATTTAAGCATGTCAGCCACTGCTGCGCGCTCTTCTTCAAGCTCGTTCAGTGTAACGTTGATACGCTCACGGCTGAACTCGTCGATTTCAAGACCTTGAACGATTTTGTATTCACCGTTTTCAGTGGTTACAGGGAAACCGAACATTACACCTTCAGGGATACCGTAAGAACCGTCAGAAGGGATACCCATAGTTACCCATTTGCCGTTAGTGCCAAGCGCCCAGTCACGCATATGGTCGATTGCAGCATTTGCAGCAGAAGCAGCAGAAGACAGACCACGTGCTTCGATGATCGCAGCACCACGTTTACCAACAGTTGGAAGGAATACGTCTTTGTTCCACTCAGCATCGTTGATTTTGTCTTTTAAGCTTTCACCGTTTACATTTGCAAAACGGTAGTCAGCATACATTGTTGGAGAGTGGTTACCCCAAACCGTCATGTTTTCGATGTCAGAAACTGCAACACCCGCTTTTTGAGCAAGTTGAGTCAAGGCACGGTTGTGATCAAGACGTAACATTGCTGTGAAGTTTTTCGCTGGAAGGTCTGGAGCAGATTTCATAGCGATATAAGCATTCGTGTTCGCAGGGTTACCTACAACCAGAACTTTAACGTCACGGCTTGCAACTTCGTTTAGTGCTTGACCTTGACCAATGAAGATTTCGCCGTTGACTTTAAGCAAGTCAGCACGTTCCATACCAGGACCACGTGGACGAGAACCTACCAACAATGCATAGTCAGCATCTTTGAATGCAACTTTAGGATCATCAGTACCGATCATGCCTGCCAATAATGGGAAAGCACAGTCATCAAGTTCCATCATTACGCCTTTCAGCGCTTGTTGAGCTTTCTCAACAGGAATTTCTAATAATTGAAGAATAACTGGTTGGTCTTTACCCAACATTTCACCGCTAGCGATACGGAATAAAAGGCTGTAACCAATTTGACCAGCAGCGCCAGTAACGGCAACGCGAACAGGTTGCTTCATGTAATTATCTCCAGTTGAGAGGATAGTTAATGCGATTAAATAGCTGTTCTATCTAATCTTAATAATCATAAACGGCAAAGATTGTACTCCAATCCTTGTCCAGATGCATGTAAAAGGGAATGGATTTCAACAAAAGTCTGATAGGAAATATAAATTAAATCGGCAGAAAAGCTCAGTATATACCTTTAATTGTCACCACAGCTGGGCATGTATTCAACAGATTGGCCGGACAAGCCTTATAACTGCCCCTGCTGTTATAACAGACTTTAAGTGAAGTCAGCATACTGTTAGGGCGCGTAGAAACACAGTGAAACCGGATAGCCGTCGACGGCAATTGTGGATTGATTTTCAGAAACTTTCTGCGCAGCGCATCCAGAGCAATTGTCTGGCTTTCCTGCTCAGTCAGCTCTTCAGGTACTTTCAGACGGTCAGCATAATTAATGATGGTCCGAAAGTACTGACTGGCATTCATCGGTACGCAGCCCCCAATACTGCGCCACAAGCCAGCCCGGGTACTTTCATCAGGCATAATTCGTGCTACCACCTTGGCCTGTAAGGGCGAAAGTGTGGCAGAACTGTTGGTATTACACGAGATACTGGTGGTTTGCGGATAAAGACCCGAAATATTCAACGAATAGCCTTCTAGGCATTTTCTTTTTTTTGAATACTCCGGATACAAATAACACATCGCCGGTACCATTTGCACTTCCATGATATAGCCGGTGGGCTCTGCAAGGGCAAGGGGACTCGTGGCTAAACCGAGTAGTACCACCCCTCCACCACAAATTCGGGCATCCATTTTTCCTTTTTTGAACACAATTACTTTATCCCTTCAGATATTTTGAATTATTGAGTACTTCGTAAAGGTATCGCCTGCATTCTTTTTCCGATCGACTGTGCACCCTGCCCTAATAGAATGCCGTAATACGTCGCATTCGTCATAACATGTTTCACATAATCTCGTGTTTCAAGCAAAGGAATAGACTCCGTATATTGATCTGCTGCAATACTCTGAAATTCCGGCTGCCAGCGGCGTGCACGGTTTGGACCGGCATTATAGCCTGCAGTTGCCAGCACTGGACTTTGGCTTAATTGACGCTGAATTGTTGATAAATAGAAGGTTCCATAACGGATATTGGTATTCATATCGGTTAACGCAGCCGGATTATATGCTTCTCCCATTTGGCGCGCGACCAGCTTGGCCGTATCTGGCATGATCTGCATTAAGCCGCCTGCCCCGACATGGGAACGTGCAACTGTATTGAAACGACTTTCCTGACGCATCAGGCCATAAGCCCAGGCTGGATCCAGACTCACTGTACGACTATGGCTCACCACATAGTTCTGGTACGGCATTGGATAGCGATAGGTATAATTATGCTTCTTGACAGTACGATCGGCGGCATAAATGGCACGATCATGCCACCCCATGTCATGCGCACGTTTTGCTGCGGCCAAAAGCAGGTCATCATCATGCTTGAGATAAGCCTGGCGCACTGCCCAGTTCCATTCACGGTTAATATAATTTGCTGGTGCATCAATATCGCGCAAGGCAAAAGCACGACGGAAATGCACATCCTGATTTAAGCGCTGCATGGCCTGATTCGACGGTTGGGTAGCGTTTGGCGCGCCTGCTACGACTTGCCCCAAACGATCCCGTGCCAGCAAATTATGATAGTCCTCACCATTGGCCAGTTTCCGGTAAATATTTTCTGCTGTCTTTTTCGATGCGCGGTCTGAACGCTGCTCGCTGGCACGCGCCAGCCAGTACTGCCAGCGGTCCTCCTGCTTCTGGTTCACGTTCATGGCGTCAATCGCACGAATCAGACTCTCCCAGGCGCCAAAACGAATCGACTGACGGGCATAGATTTCAGCTTCTTCCGAGCTAAATGGCAACCCATAACTGGCATCCAGCGCATTCAGCACTTCACGGTTATAGTTATTTTTCATGACAGTCGTGCCGCCGATATAACCTACTGTCCGAAACAGGGCTTTTTGTACTTCTGCTGGAGTTCCTTCAGCAGTCCGCTTGACTATTGATAAGGCCGAATTCAGATCAGTATCTGCCAAGCGACCTAAGGCATATACCAGATAAGCATGGTCAACAGTCGTGCTTTTTGGTGCCGACCATAAATAAGCGGTTGGATTGGCCTGAATGCTATTTAGCTGGGCCAGAGACAGATTCAGACCTAAATCTTGCGCCGTCGCGATGGCTTGTCCAGACTGACCGGCACGCAACTGCACCCACAGGCGCTGCTGACGGTCTTCCGTAGTCATAAGTGGACTGGATAACATCATGCGACCCAAGCCATTGCATGAATCTGGCTGGGAATTTGTTGTCAGCCAAACATCCTTAAATTCGGCATAGACCAAGGGATCACCACTTTTGGCACGCACTTGTGCGATTGCACAGGCTTCAGCCCGGTCAGCATTGGTCACATATTGTAAAACCGGTTGGGCTGCAGCAAAGTCAGCGATTTTAACTTTTTCTTCGACATAATCGGCTGCCAGCTTTTCAGCCATGGCGGAGTGTGGATAGCGCTGTACAAAGTTGATGATCTGGTTGGCCGGCTGCAAAGCAAGATTCTGGTTCAGAATCCAGTATTCCGGATAGTAGCCCAGCACGTCATTTTGCATAGCAAGTCGATATTGTTGTAAGAATTGAGTATTTCCTGCATTTGCAGCACGTAAGGCATCATTAAACTGTGCTTCGGCAGCCTGGGTATTTGCCGCACAGATACAGGCGAAACTTAAGGTCATTAACTTATAGTATTTGCGTATGTTTTGAGTACCTTTTAACATCCAGCTGCCTTCTATCATCAATTTTGTGCCGAGCATATGCTGCTTATCATAAGAGCTTGCTAGCAGATTATAACCAATTGTATTGTTCAGTTATGTAACCTAATAATTCAGCAATTTTAATCTTCAGATTATTTTTGTCTGTAAATGAATATTTTTCTACCCCTAATTTAGGCTATAAGTTTAAGCCACTTTCCTGCTAAAATATGCGCCATTTAAAGATTTCAATCTGTGAACTGAATCCTTCTTGAGCTGCGTGTTCATCAACTGCCAGTTCATTCACATTCGAGCTATTATTTTGTAGGAGCCTTCATGACGGTTCAAACCTTCATTCCGAATGGTGCCCCAGCTGCCTCAGAAAACACTGTTACCCAGCCAGCGCACACCCTAGCCAGCGATCCTTCAGTCAAAAAGCTGTATATCGAAACGCAAGGGTGTCAGATGAATGAGTATGACAGTCATCGTATGGCAGACCTGTTGGGCGACTCACATGGTTATGTCCTGACCAGCAATCCCAAAGAAGCCGATGTACTGCTTATGAACACCTGCTCAATCCGTGAAAAGGCACAGGAAAAAGTCTTTTCTGAACTGGGCCGCTGGCGCAAGCTCAAAGAACAGAATCCTGATCTGATTATCGGGGTCGGTGGTTGCGTGGCCTCTCAGGAAGGCGACAATATTCAAAAACGTGCCAATTATGTGGATATGATTTTTGGTCCACAAACCCTGCACCGTTTACCGCAAATGCTCGATCAGCATTTTGAACAGGTCGAAAAACCTAAAAAAGAAAAAATCAAATTGGTGGACATTTCCTTTCCAGATATTGAAAAATTCGACTTCCTGCCTGAACCGCGTGTGGAAGGCTATAAGGCCTTTGTGTCGATTATGGAAGGCTGTTCAAAATATTGCTCATTCTGTGTCGTACCTTATACGCGTGGTGAAGAAGTTTCTCGCCCGCTGGATGATGTGCTGGCAGAAATTGCAGGTCTGGCTGAAAAAGGCGTACGTGAGATTTCTCTGCTCGGTCAAAACGTCAATGGCTACCGTGGGGAAACTTTTGACGGCAACATCTGTACCTTTGCCGACTTGTTACGTTTAGTTGCAGAAATTCCGGGTATTGGCCGCATCCGTTATACCACTTCGCATCCACTGGAATTCAATGATGATCTGATCCAATGCTATCGCGATCTGCCACAGATGGTGTCACACCTGCATTTGCCGGTCCAAAGCGGCTCCAATGATGTTCTGCAAGCGATGAAGCGCAACCACACCATTGATGTCTATATCGAAAAGATTGCCAAGCTGCGTAAAGTCCGTCCCGATATGCACCTGTCGTCAGACTTTATCATTGGCTTCCCGGGTGAAACTGATGAAAACTTTGCAGAAACCTATCAGTTTATCCAAGACCTGGATTTTGATCACTCTTATAGCTTTATCTATTCAAAACGCCCTGGTACACCGGCGGCAGAGCTTGAAGACACCACACCTGAAGTCGTAAAAAAAGAACGCCTGGCTAAAGTTCAGCAATGGATCAAACATTCAAGTATTGAGAAAACTGATGCCATGCTCGGCAGCATTCAGCGTGTGCTGATTGAGAAAGTATCCGATAAAGATCCAAACCTGCTTATAGGCACGGCTGATAATACCCGTTTGGTCTCATTTATTGGCGATCCAGCTTGGGTTGGACGTTTTGCCGAAATTGAAATTACCGAAATTAAAACTTTAAATTTTGTTTACGGTGAACTCTTGAATCTTGAGCCTGACGTGGCGTAATGTAGGGGATATACCGACACTTGTATAAGGAACACTCTTGACTGCAACGATTCGACGTACAGTAGCTTTCCCTGGAATTTCAATTGACCGTTTACAAGCCGTTTTGGGCACTTATAACGGTCATTTGAAGCAAATTGAACAACGTTTAGATGTCAAAATTTCCCATCGAGGTGAAAGTTTCTTTATCGATGGTGGAATCGCTGCTGTGGAAAGAGCGGAAACGCTCTTACAGCGCCTGCACGAAGAATCTGAACATAGCCAGCAAATCAGTGCCGACACCCTGCATATGATGATTCAAGGCAGTCAGACTGACCTCGAGCTTCAGGAAGATATTGAAGATCAGGAACATACTGGTCTGGATGCCGTTTGGTTACAAACCCGTAAAGGACGCATTAATCCGCGTGGTGCCAACCAGAAGCGTTATGTTCAGCGCATTTTGCAAAGTGATATTTCGTTTGGTATTGGCCCTGCCGGTACGGGTAAAACCTATCTTGCAGTAGCAGCTGCTGTCGACATGCTGGAACGTAATGAAATCCAGCGTATTCTACTGGTGCGTCCCGCGGTTGAAGCCGGTGAAAAACTCGGCTTTTTGCCAGGTGACTTGAGCCAAAAAATTGATCCCTACCTGCGTCCTCTTTACGATGCCCTGTATGAAATGCTGGGCTTTGAAAAAGTGGCCAAGCTGATTGAACGTCAAATTATCGAAGTGGCACCGCTGGCTTATATGCGTGGTCGGACTTTAAACCACTCCTTTGTCATTTTAGATGAAGCACAAAACACCACACCAGAACAGATGAAGATGTTCCTGACCCGTTTAGGTTTTGGTTCGCGTGCGGTTATCACCGGTGACATCACACAGGTAGATTTACCGCGTGGTCAACAATCTGGGTTGGCGCATGCCTTACGTGTCATTGACAAGATCAAAGAAATTCATATTACTCGCTTCCACTCACGCGACGTGGTACGTCATCAATTGGTGCAGAAAATTGTTGAAGCCTATGAAGGCTGGGATAGCGAACAGCAACGTCTAACGGCAGAACAGCGTGCGGAACGCAAAGCCCGTCAAGAAGCTTTAGTTGCGGACAATGATGCAAAAGCGGATGAGCAACATCAAGACTAAATTATTTAAGGATTCATTTTGAAACTCAATCTTTCCTTGCAGCAAAACTTTCAGTCACCTGAGCTGGTGCTGAAACGTGCCTATATTAAAAAAGTCGCAGAAACTGTGTTACGCCATATCAGCACCCAAAGTGATTGCGAAATGGGGATTGCCTGTGTCGATCATGATGAAAGTCATAAGCTCAACCTGGAATATCGTGGCAAAGATAAACCGACCAATGTCTTGTCCTTTCCCAGTGATATTCCAGATGAAATGGCACAATTTCTGGATGCCTTTCCGATTGGCGATCTGGTGATTTGTATTCCAGTGGTCTTACAGGAAGCCACTGAGCAAGACAAAGCTCCTCTGACACATTTCACCCATATGCTGGTGCATGGCATATTACATTTAATGGGTTATGATCACGAAACTTCAGATGAAGATGCCGAAGAAATGGAAGGTATTGAAATCGACATTCTGGCTAAACTTGGTATTGACAATCCTTATCTGGAACAAAATTAAGATTTCACTATTAAGAATAGCGGGCTTAGGCTCGCTTTTTTATGCCTGTAAATAGCAATCAAGTCAATGCTACTTAATTCAACCAAAGCTATAAAATACAGCTCATAACAATAAAGCTGATTAGCTAAAGTTCAGGATAAAAGTGAAAAAGATTCTTCTGGTATTGCTACTCGTGGGTACTTCCCTTCTATCTTCAACGCTTTATGCAAGTTCAAAGACGGTATGTAAAGAAACCCCGTTTCAAAAAGCAGATGAAGTCTGGACAGGTCATTATTATTTAAATGGCGTCATGGAAACAGGCTCTGAAATGCTGTTATTGCCTGAAGGTAAATTTAAATGGTATCTGGCTTATGGAGCCCTAGAGCAATATGCTGAAGGTAGATGGTGGAAAAATGGCAACTGCATCGGTTTAAAACCTGAGCGTAAATATAAAAAGCATCTGAGGATTTTTCCAAAGCATCTAAAAATTGAAGGCAAATTTTTAAATGTGATTTGGAACAGTTCTGGAGAACACGATTATTATCATCGTGTGGAAGAATAATTTCAGCATTATGAAAGTTTAACTGAAGGAATAACTGAGGTTGCACTTTCCTACTGGAGCAGCCTGCAGGATATTCATGCCTGGCATCAGGACGCTGAACACCAGGCCGTGCAACAATTCGGTAAAGAGAACTGGTATTGCTATTTCAGCATGGATGTCTGCAAGACACTACGCCATTATGAAACAGCGCCGGATTAACGTACTTCAAATTCTGCCTCTGCCGGATCAAAGCGCCAGGTTCGGATAATACGCAGTTCAGAAATATCTTTCATCTTGCTGTCAAAAGCCCCAAAAGGTGCAGCCTTACGCACTGATGCTTTGGCTGCTTCATCCAGCAAATGATGTCCCGAACTGTCAATCAGGCGAATCGCCCGAATTCCACCGTTCTGGTTTAAAATGACCATCAGGCGCACTTCACCAGCCAGATTTTGCTGTCGGGCGGCATCCGGATAATAGCGGTTACCATAAAACTCCACTTTTTGACGGAATTTTTCCAAATAAGCCGCTGACACATCCTGCTTGGCCTGAATACCATCCACTGTTTTAATCTTTTGCTGACGACTAAAGTTTTGCTGTCGCTGTAAATATTGCGCTTCCAGACTTGCGACCATGGCGGCTTTGGCTTGGAACTGGCTATTGAGCTGTTCCTGCATTTTCTTCCGCTGATTTTCTTCCGCCTGTTTTTGCCAGCTTAAAGTCGTCATCAGGACTTTTTCTTCAAAGCTCAGCTCACGCTGCTGTTGCAGCATATCCGGGCTGTCCTGCTGCTCTTCCCCGGCCTTTTGTTCCGCAAAAGGCGATGGCTGATCGCTCGACATACGATGTACTTCGCGAAACTTGCCTGAACCCTGCTGATCGGTCTGCCCCAGAAAATCTGCCTGCTCAACTTTATTTTCACTTTGACGCAGGCTCACGGCAATTTCCTTGGTCGAGGTTTTCTCATCCTGCGGCATTGCAAATTCCAGAGTCAGCACCACCAGATGCAAGACCACTGCTGCCAGCACGGCACTGCTAAAAACTGGATCTTTCCACCAGACTTTAACCAGAGGCATTAATATCATGATTCATCACATTTGCCGAACTCAGGCCGAGTTCATTCCCCAAAAAAAATATTCACAGCGCCATTTAAGCAAAATGACATCACATTTTATTTTTAAAAATGCCAATTGCATCAAACCATTAACGCTACATAACCAAAACCCTAAAAATGGTGCAATTTATTTTGCTAAACTTCAAGCGTGAACTCTTGTATTTTTTATATAATTCGACAAGATAACTTCCGAATCAAAAAATATAACCGCCAGGATGCTTCAGTATGCAAACGCTTATTTCCAATATTTCTCAACGACTCCGTCAAGCCTATCAAAAGGCCGAGGGATTTATTGAGGATGAGCGTGAATTTCCATTATCACAAGTTTTCCTGAATGCCACCTTCCAGCGCTTTGTCACTGACAACGTTGCTGCTCTTAAAGATCTGCATGCCGATCTGCATGATGACTGGTTACGCCTGTATGCCACACTGGACTACAAGGGACTAGTAGTAACTTTATCAGTAGACCTGAAGCTGGTGCAGATGGAGCTAAATAAGGCAACCCAACTGATTGTATTTGAGCAGATCAGTGATACCCAACTGATTGATGCCAAATATCCAAATATTTTCTATAAATTGGGGGTTCGCTTTGCGCTGTTTTTCTATCAGCGTGTTTTAAACAAAGATCCGCTCGGCATGATTTTGGAAAAACTAGGCGTAATTAAAGTAATCGATGACTTATTGTATTTAGATCTGAATCGCTGGCTAGGCAAGAACCGCTCTGTAATCGACACGCTGGCCAAAGTTCATGTCAATCACGCCGTATTACGTGAAGCGGAGCTGGTGGTCATCGGCAACGTCAACCTCACAGCTCTGTTCAGCAAGCTTTCCCAAGCAAGAAGTAATGACATGGATAATGACGAGGTGGATGACGATAAAGTTACGCCCATCAGACAAAAAGATCCTGCTTAAAATAAAAAGCATGTTATTTTTTTATCCAAAATCGAAAAAGACTACATGAAATATACAGTTTTGAGGCGCGTCTCCCTTCAATTTCCATATTTCACCCAAATAATAAAGCGTAAACTTAACAATAGATGCGCTGTTTAAATAACACAGGAAACTTAGGTATGGCAAAAACGGTATTCAAGACTTTAGGAATAACTGCCGGTTTAAGCACTGTACTGTTATTCACTGGAATGAGCCAGGCTTTTGCTATTGCGCCCTTTCAGGCCAGTTATCAATTTAATTATAATGGCAAAAATCTGGGTTCTGCGACTCGTACCCTCAGCAAATCTGGCAACAACTGGACTTATGTCTTTGCCGCCAAAGCCGGAGGAATTGCGTCTGTTACAGAAACCAGCCGTTTTTCCTTTAATAATGGCAAGATTGGTTCAAGCAGTTTCAAGCGTAACAGTAAAATTCTAGTACATAACAACACCTTGACTATGAATTTCAACCCTTCCAGTAAAACAGTTCAGACTCAGAAAGACGAGGAAAAGCGCTCTTTTGCCTGGAAAGCAGATGTACTGGATGAACTGAATGCCGAGTTGCAGATTCGTGAGGATTTGAAAGGATCAGGTTTAAAATCCAACTATTATATTGCGGATGCTAAAGAAATCGAGCCTCGCAAATTTGTCAAACAGGGTACAGAAAATATTACGACTAAATACGGCACTTTTAATACTGTCAAGGTGGTGATGAAACACAGCAAGGCAGGTCGTGAAACTATTTTCTGGCTTGCCCCTAAACTTGACTATCTTCCAGTCAAAGTGACGCATGTTGACAAGAAAACCTCCTATGGTTTACTCCTCACCGACTATAAAGGGGCAAGCAACTAAGGTTTTTGTTGAATTTAGCTTGATTTTTTCCGGGTGCTTTTTACAATACGCTTTTGCTTGAAAAAGCACCTGCTTTTGAGGATTCTCCCCGTGCATGCACTAGAACAGAAAATCTTGGCTGAAGGTATCGTTCTGTCTGAAGAAGTTCTGAAAGTTGATTCTTTCTTAAATCACCAAATCGATCCTGTAATGATGCAACAAATTGGTCAAGAATTTGCGCGTCTGTTTAAAGATAGCGGTATTACCAAAATTATTACTATTGAAGCCTCGGGTATTGCCCCTGCTGTAATGGCAGGTTTGGAACTGGGTGTTCCCGTGATTTTTGCACGTAAATATCAGTCTTTAACACTAAAAGAGGATTTATACCGTTCTAAGGTATTCTCGTTTACCAAGCAGACTGAAAGTACGATTGCCATTTCTAACAAACACATCAGCTCAACCGATAAAGTTCTGGTCATTGATGACTTTCTGGCAAATGGTCAGGCTGCGCTAGGTCTGGCTGACCTGATTCATCAAGCGAAGGCTGAAGTTGTCGGTATTGGTATTGTGATTGAAAAATCCTTCCAGCCAGGCCGTGAACTGTTACTTGAAAAAGGCTATCGTGTTGAATCATTGGCACGTGTAAAGTCGCTGACCAATGGTACGGTTAATTTCGTACGTGACTAAGTCCTAGCATTTCATTTAAAAGCGCCAGATCTGGCGCTTTTTTTAAACATTTTTATAGTCTTAATATCCTCTGTTCTAAGATGCTTATTTCGTTTTATCCAACTTATACCCAATACATCTAACAGGAATTAAATCACATAATAAAAAAACTCTAAAAAAACAGGCGCTATTATTCTTTTTATTTTTAAAGATAAGATAAATTATGTTTCTATTTAAACATCTACTTAATAAGTATAAATATCACATTCTATTGAAAATATAGTTAATCAGTCACTATCCAGCTTATTTACAGCCAGATTAACGCAATATACACCTCAGGCTTTGCAGGTTTAGACTTAGATCAATATCTTCCATCTTGAGTCAATCCTTTAAGTCCGACATAAGGATCAGCAGCAATCATTTAAGCACTCTCAGCTTTCAGTCGGATGCTTCATCAAAATCAGTGTTGTGGTTTGATACCGTGTCACCCTTTATTTTTGATATGCAGGGGGGTTACTTGATTGAAATATGAGTTTATTTACAGCTAAGATACAGTGCCTTAGCCTGAATTCATCTAGAATCAAATCAATATAGCAGCTTTCCGATAGAGCATTTATCATGCTTCGCTATACCATTAGCTATAATGAATAATTGATTCATGTGCTTCATAACAGTCATCTACTCTAGATAAACCAATACCAATTGTTGATGGAAAAACCTATGCAATGTCCTAAATGTAGTTCGGCCGACATCGAAAAACGAGACCATGAGCAATTATTAAAAAAAACCGGTGGTGTATTATTAGCTTCAGCAGGAGCGACGGCGGGAACCGTAGGAGGTGCGGCATCCGGAGCTTCGATTGGAGCCGCCATCGGGACAGTTGCCGGGCCTTTGGGCGTGATTGTAGGCGGTACGGTAGGCACCTTTGTTGGAGCCATTAGCGTAGGCATTACTGGTGGAGTGGTAGGCAATTTCCTTGGTAAAAAAGCCGGTGTATCGGTAGACCGTAACCTCTTTTTAGACTACCAGTGCCTAAGCTGCAAACATAGATTTAGCCTAAAAGCTCAAAACACAGACTAAGCCAGTTGAGGAAATGATTTCCTCATTTCCTCTTGAATTTAAACGCTTAACCCTGATGCAGTTTTAAGGCAACTTCGGCCAGTCGTCTACCTTGTACCTCACAAAGAATCTTTTCATCCTGACTTAAGCCTTGATCATGGCGTGGCCCACTGACATGACTGACACCATAAGGCGTGCCACCCGTTTTGGTATTCGATAAGGCGGGCACCGCATTACTCAATCCTATAATCAACATGCCATGATGAAACAAAGGCGGCAGCATGGTCAGCAACGTGCTTTCCTGTCCGCCATGCATTGAGCCTGATGCGGTAAACACACAGGCCGGCTTGCCATGCAAGGCTCCATTCAACCATAGACTGGTGGTCTGATCCCAAAAATATTTCATTTCAGAGGCCATATTGCCAAAACGTGTCGGCGAACCTAAGGCCAGACCTGAACATTGCGCCAGTTCCTCAATCGTACAGTAAATATCCCCTTCTGCCGGAATACTGGGTTCCGCCTGAGTGACCACGGTGGCAAGATTTGGAACAGTCCGGATTTTTACTGCCATGCCTGCGGCTTCTACACCATTTGCAATCAAATGTGCCATTTCTTTGGTCGAGCCATATTTGCTGTAATATAAAACAAGGATATAAGGTTGCATGCTGACTCTTATTCATTACTAAAAAATAAAACTATACGGTATTTTGCATCTTTTTTGGTTAAGCTGGTCAGGGAAAATACATGATGACTAGAAAAATCGAGATTGAGTACAGATGATTTTGGATTATATAAAGAAGTTACCTTTTTATGAGAAACACTGGTTTCAATTTATTCTGTTTGTCCTTGGCCGCTTTGAACATGATCGTTGCCGGGAACAGGCGGGTTCATTAACCTATACCACCCTATTTGCGGTGGTGCCTATGCTGACAGTCTTTCTGGTCATTATCTCCTCCATTAAAGCCCTGGAGCCAGCCCGACAACAGTTACAACAGCTGATTTATAGTAACTTTTTACCCAAAACCACGATTGCTTTTGACAAGGCACTCAGTGCATTTACTGATAAATCCAGCAATTTAACCGTGATTGGTGTGCTGTTTTTATTTGTGACCACCATCCTGATGCTCAGCAGCATTGAAACTGCCTTTAACCGGATCTGGCGGGTCAATAAAACTCGTGGTGGACTCATAGGCTTTATGCGTTACTGGACCATTATCTCGCTTGGCCCCATTTTACTAGGCAGTGCCTTTGTCATTTCCTCAACTTTGGCTTCACTCAATGTCCTGAGCAATAATTTTACCGGATATGAATTGAATGGAACTTTTCTACTCTGGATCATTTCTTTTTCTTTAACGGTCTTGGGCTTTTTTATTTTAAACTGGACCATTCCCAACCGAAGTGTACCGATCAAATCCGCCCTGATTGCGGGCCTGTTTAGTGCAAGCGTATTTGAGCTGCTCAAGAACCTGTTTGGTTTTGTGATGACCAACTTTACCAGCTACGAAATTATCTATGGTGCTTTTGCAGCCATACCGATTTTTCTGCTGTGGATTTATCTGTCATGGAATATTATCCTGCTGGGCGTAGAGATTAGTTATGCCCTGACCGCTTTTGAATCTGGCCGTGACTGCAAACGCCATCCGATGATTATATTGCTGGATTTACTGGCACTATTTTATAAAAAACAAAAAACGGGTGAATGTGTCAGTGAAGCCGAAGCACTCGAGGTTTTGGGACAGGACGAAATTGGACGCTGGCCTAGCTATGTGGACATGTTTGAAAAACAGAATCTGATCAAATGCACCGAGGATAATCAATATGTGCTGGTACGTGACCTGGATCAGGTGAGTTTCTGGAATTTTTATTTACAGTTGCCTTATCCTCTGCCGCACAAGCAGCATCTGAATGATCCTGCCGCAGAGGAAATATGGATGCAGAAACTTTCTTCTAATATTTTGGCCACCGATCAATATCTGGAAGATAAGTTGAGTTTTCCATTATCTGACCTGTTCCGGAATAAATAAACAAGACAACCCCTCTCTCTGGAGAGGGGTTTTCCGATCTATGAGGTTAACTCTTTAGAGATTTTCAGCCAATTACAGCACCAGTGGGCAGAAATAGCTTATGTAGAAGCACATGTACGCCCCATAAAGTTAAGGCTGTGAGAAGGGAAAGAATCGGCACAGAACCTAAGGCGATCTATCAGAGGGCAGTAATATTGCTGGCCGCCGATTTAAGATCACCTGCTGTAATCCCTAGAAGCCACATAATAAAACATGAGGGCAAATGCTTTAACCTCTAAGGCCTGATAATGGTTGATTGATAACCTTGCTTTTCACTTGAAGGAAAATACGATCAAAGCAGCAACAATCCAATATAGACTTTAAAAATATTGAAGCGCTGACTCAAAGCATATAGCTTTGGCCACGATCGGCTTCTCCTGACTCCATGATGATCATAAAAAAAGGAGCCTTTTGGCTCCTTGATCTAAACATCAGGCCTTATTTCACAAAAGTTGACCATAGATAGTCTTTTTCTTTGCCTTTCAGGGTCATGTTCAGCCGGTCACCGAATTGCAGGGCAGCAACACCGGCTGGCGTACCGGTCATCACCACATCTCCGGCTTCCAGCGTAAATACCTGACTGATCTCGACCAGTAAGGTAGCAAGATCAAAAATCAATAAAGCCGTATCGCCTGTTTGACGCCGCTCGTTATTGATGTCAAGCGTATACTGCACATCTTTCCAGTCCGTGATCACATCCGCTACAGGTACCCAGTCCGCCAGCATACAGGAACCATCAAAGGCTTTGGCACGCTCCCAAGGCTGGCCTTTTTTCTTGAGCTCATCCTGAAGGTCACGCAGGGTCAAATCCAGGCCAAGCGTCACAGCGCCAATCGCCTCTAATACTTTGGCAGGATCGCTTTCCTGAGTTAAAGTGCGATCAATACGCAAACTCAACTCACACTCATAGTGGCAGTTGCCCCAAGCCGGATTCCATGTAATTCCCGCATCCAGCGACCTTAAGGCGCTCGGCGGCTTGATAAACAGGACAGGACGATCAGGTACTGCATTCCCCAATTCTTTGGCATGATCTGCATAGCTGCGACCCACACAGACAATTTTTGATGGACGGGTACTCATGATCTGGTTCCTTATCTTGATCTGTCTTATTGCTTGAAAGTATTTTCGAAAAGGCTTTGTTCAGTTGTATCTTTAAAAGCACGCTTAGGGATAATGATAACTGTACGGTTTTTCAGTTCCAGCATATAGGTCAGTTTACCCATCGCAAAAGTTTGTACTTCATTATAATGCACGATCTTGCTGCGTCCATTATTAAAGATTGCCGCATAGTCCTGAAACAGGTCAATCCCCTGCTCACTTTTGCCAAACTGATATTTAATAAACTGGCGTTTGAACATCATCGGTAAAAACCAGTAACGCATAATTGCCTGCAATATCAGGAAAAAGGCCCCAAGTGCCACATAATAGCGCCCGACCCCATCAAAACCCATGGAAAAACCCCAGATAATAATCCCGATACTGACCAAAGGGGTCAGAAAACGGCTGATCTGCTTTTTGCCAAAAGTGGCCAAGGCAAATCCATCCTGAGACTCCTCCAGAGTCAGAAAATAGCGGGTCGATAAGGTTGGTGCTGACTCAGTCATAGCGTCACATCAAAAAATATAATCCTGTTCCATACTATAACAAAATATGCTTAAAACTCATGGCTTATGCGCTTAATTACATAACTTTGCTTTGGAAATAACAGGATTTTAGTTTAGACAAATCCTCATTAAATCAAAAACACTTGCCTAGGCGATGGAATGAAAAGATTAACACCCTATTTAGTGATCAGTAGCGTATTCCCGATACCCCTATCTGCTTTTGCAAAAATTATCTTATGTACAGCCAATCTGCCCAATAAGCTTGATATATTTCAGCGTAATGCCCAGTAACTGGCTGAATTGACGGGCGCAGGCCGCCTGATTTATGCATAGCCAGCCCCTAGAATCCTTTTGTCGATCGTTAAGACCAGCACCAGTCTAAGGCTCAGCTTTATAGCGAAGCCATCGTCCGACATCTTGTCTTAATATCAATCAAAGTCATTGACCAGCAGGCGGCTATTCAGCAGAAATATCAGCTACCTCCCAATTCCGGTATTAAATTTTAAAGTAAATGGGCTAATGCAACGTCATTTAGGAGAGCCTCGCATCAGCATCCTGATGCTGGATGCGCCGATTTCTTATGGCGCTGACAAACTAGAATGGTTGGCTCTCAGTCCGAATAAAATGCTGGTGACCGTAAAGCAGTGGGGTGATCGGCATCAGCCGCAAGGTGTGCTACTCAATAAAATTAAAATCTTGATGTTTGTTGTTATTATTGATTTTTTGTATAAATATTAAAAAAAACATAGACCAAAAAAAACCGCATCAATGTGCGGTTTTTTCAAAATTCTTATCAAGATTGGTGCGCTCAGAGAGATTCGAACTCCCGACCCCTTAGTTCGTAGCCAAGTGCTCTATCCAGCTGAGCTATGAGCGCGACGTCTTGATGGGGTGCATTATATAGAGTTTTTATCAGTTGTTAAGTGTTTTTAATAAAATTAAAACTGAACGTACAGTAATTAAACGATACGAGCCTATTTAAGTTTTTTAAAGAATATTTCTGCAAATTTAGAGCTAAAAGCAATAACTCACATCTGGCAAAATCCAAGAATTGACCAAGTTAATATTTAATTCAATTAAAATCTATTTTTACTCAGATGCTGAATACATAATTGATCGATTCCACGATCAGGACATTTTGTCAGACCGAATGCTCCAGATTCATAGACAATATATTTATTGATTTTCTTACTTCCTGACCAGTACTCGACATGTTTGGGGACAGCAAGCTTTAAAACTTTGAACGGTATGTTTACCAACCAGAAGATCGCCGGCTGCCTGTATCACGCCATCTAGGCTTGGAAACGCCTGAGCATTATTTTTAGCATGAATTTTTTGGGATACGGTGAATTTTGGGCACAAAAAAACCGCTTTGCAAGCGGTTGATTGTTCAAGTTGGTGCGCTCAGAGAGATTCGAACTCCCGACCCCTTAGTTCGTAGCCAAGTGCTCTATCCAGCTGAGCTATGAGCGCGTAACTTGTTTGCCTGATTGGCGATACGTTATTCTTGCTGTACTTATTGGTGCGCTCAGAGAGATTCGAACTCCCGACCCCTTAGTTCGTAGCCAAGTGCTCTATCCAGCTGAGCTATGAGCGCGACATAAGTAAGCGTGGCGGTGAGAGAGGGATTCGAACCCTCGATACAGTTGCCCGTATGCGTCCTTAGCAGGGACGTGGTTTCAGCCACTCACCCATCTCACCGTAACGTGCGGCCATAATACAAATTTCAGCATGGCACTGCAAGCACAGCTTGAAAAAAAAATGCAGTTTTTTGATCGTTTACATACTTTTTAAACAATTTCACTGGTTTTCATCAATTTTTTGCTAGAAAATCCTTGGATATTTCCCATTATCTGTAATGCAGCACCAACCGAAAGCTTAAATAGATTATTGCAATCATTTACGTGCAGTCTGCGCGTACATGACTTATGCTAAACCTACCTCTTAGGACAAATTTAAAGACATGATGAAAAACTGGGTCGATCCTGAAGCAAAAGCTGAAGCCGAACGTTATGAGAACCCGATTCCGAGCCGTACGCTCATTCTCGAAACTATAGAAAAAAATAACGCCCAGTCCCATGCAGACCTGGTGGAATATTTTGAAATTGCTGATCAAAAAAGTATTGAGGCCCTCAGTCATCGCATGATCGCCATGGTGCGTGATGGGCAACTGATGAAAGACGGTTATAAATTCCAGATTGCCACAGAACAGCCCGAATACGAAGCTACGGTATATATCAACTCTAAAGGGATGGGAACGGCGAACATCTCAGGTCAGGACGACCTGCTTCTACCTGAGCGTGAACTGCGTCAGGTTTTTCATGGTGACCGCATCAAGGTGCGTCAGACTTCGATTGATCGTAAAGGCAAGGCCTGGGGCTTTATTACCGACATTATGCAGCACCGCGTAAAACAGGTCATCGGTAAAGTGGCAGAGTATGAAGGTGAATATTTTGTACAACCTGCGCCCCCGAATGCCCATCAACCGATTACTCTTGAAAAAGAGCTGATCGAGCATGCTCAGGTCAAAGTCGGTGATTCGATCCGGGTGGCGATTGACCATTATCCGACCAAGGAAGAATTTGCTACCGGACATATTGTCCAGTCGATGGCGGATCGGGCCGATACTGAAATCATTATTCCGCAAACCATTCTGGAATATGGCCTGCCCTATGAGTTTCCGGAAGAAGTCATCCATGAGGCTGAAAGCTTTAAAGAGCCGACAGCCAAAGACCGCGAAGGCCGGGTCGATTTACGTGATCTGGCGCTGGTGACCATTGATGGTGAAGATGCTCGTGACTTTGATGATGCGGTATATGCAGAAAAACGCCCGGGCGGTGGTTATCGGGTGGTCGTGGCCATTGCCGATGTTAGCCATTATGTCCGTCCAGGCAAGCCACTGGATGATGAAGCCAAAGAGCGTGGTACATCTGTGTATTTCCCGCATTTTGTCTTGCCGATGTTGCCAGAGGCATTATCCAATGGACTATGTTCTTTAAATCCGGATGTTGACCGTCTCTGCATGGTCTGTGACTTAAAGCTGTCACGTGCTGGCCGGGTAACTGGATATGAGTTCTATCCGTCAGTGATGCACTCCAAAGCACGTCTGACCTATGATCAGGTGGCTGCATACTTTGAAGGCGACAGCACAGCTATTACCGAAGACCGTAATGTACGTAAATCGCTCAACACGCTATTTCAGCTTTATCAAGTGCTTAAAGGCTTACGTGCCGAACGGCATGCGATGGAATTTGAAACCGTCGAAACCTATATGACTTTTGATGAGCTGGGCGGAATCAAGGAAATTTTGCCACGCACCCGTAATGATGCTCACAAGCTGATTGAAGAATGCATGCTGCTCGCCAATGTCGCGGCGGCTGAATATGCCCTCAAGCATGAAGTACCGATGCTGTATCGCGTCCATGAAGCGCCCGAGTTTTCACGCATCCAGAAAGTACGTGAGTTTGTCAAACTTCTGGGCCTGCAATTTCCAGAACAACCCACCCAAGCCGATTATCAGGCGGTGATTGAAGCCACCAAGGACCGGATTGATGCACCTAGTATTCATGCCGTGTTATTGCGCTCAATGATGCAGGCTTATTATGGTGCCAAGAATGCGGGGCATTATGGTCTGGCTTATGAAGCATATACGCATTTTACTTCGCCAATTCGCCGCTACCCTGACCTGCTTCTGCATCGTGCGATCAAGACCCATCTGGCACAAAAACCGTACCCGGTGTCAGGTGCCGCTTTAGATGATGCAGGCGAGCATTTCTCGGCCGCAGAACGCCGTGCCGACGAAGCTTCCCGCTCTGTGACGACCTGGCTGAAATGTCACTATATGCAGCAACATCTGGGTGATGAGTTTATCGGGGTGATCAGCGCCACTGCTGAATTCGGCCTGTTTGTCACGCTCAAAGACCTGTATGTTGATGGGATGATCCATGTTAGCCAGCTCGGTGATGACTTCTTTGTCTTCGATCAGGCCAGTCAGAATCTGATCGGACAAAACCGGGGACAGGTCTTTGGTCTGGGTGATGAGGTGAAAATCAAAGTAGCCGGTGTCAATTTGGCAGAACGTAAGATTGATTTTGAATTAGTCCAGCAACTGACCCATGCAGGTCGGGCGATTCGTGTCCGTGCACCACGTGTGGCCGACAAGAAACCGCTATCGCGCCCTGCAGCGACCGAAGAAGTCTTTGGCAAAAGTGAGCGTGAGTCGCGCTCCAGTCTGAACGCAGATGGGGAACAGCCCATACGACGCAAAAAAGCTAAAGGAAAACCCAGCTCTTACAGTCAAAAACCTGCTAAAAAATCTGCAGCAAAGTCTGAAGCAAAGGCTAAAGATAAAGTAAAGAAAAAAGCCAAGGCCAAAAAGAAAAAGTCCAATGCAAAATCCCAGGGTGAATAGTTTTCACCGAGGGTAATATAAAAAAGAGTGCTAAGGCGCTCTTTTTTATATCTATAATTAAAATATTAAAATAGGAGAAATTATAAAAATGGATACCCTAACTATTTTTACTTTGATCACTTCTTTAATGGCTCTACTCCTAACCTACGCAGTATTTAAGTCCAATCAGCAACCACAACTTATTATTTTTGCTACCCCTCATTCTGGGAAAGAGTCTGTAATTCAACTTCATGTTAAAAATATTGGAAAATCTATTGCTCATAATATAAAAATATCTAGTGATCGACCGATCCCGCGCGCGGCATTTGGAATTAAAAAATTAAATTCTGAAAAACAAGATTTTAAAGCTGGTATTTTTAAAAAATGGAGTCAAAGTATTTCCACCCAATCAAAGCTAGATATACGATTGGGGGCAATACGGCGGCCTTAGAGATGCTTTAGACAATAATCCTATTCTCATAAAAGCCACATATTGGTATCAACATCCTCTAAACGTATGGAAAACTCAAATCACTAATATTTCCATTATCGATATAAATGAGCTAGCAGCCTTACCCTCATCTGAGGGTGGGTTGATTGAACAACTGCAACATATTAATAAAGAATTGAAAATATTAAATACAAAGCTAGAGAAAAAACTTTAACCACCTTGATTTCCCCAATCAAAGGCCCTACATCTAGATTCAATACAGAAAATTAATTTGGCAGACCAACATGACTTTAGAAAAGGCAACTTTGCCTGTTCCACAATTTGATCAGATTACCCTAGAAGAACTCCAACAAAAGATTGAAAGCTGTATTGCTGAAGGTCAAAAATTCCTGAATGAACTCACTGAAACGCCGGAGTCAGCTCAGGCACAGCTTGCGATTTTGCAACATGTCGACACACTTGAAAATAATATGAGTGAATCTTGGGGGGTGTTGTCACATCTCAATGCGGTGATGAATAATTCCGAAACCCGTGAAGTCTACCAAGCTTTATTACCGGGTTTAAGTGAATACTATACTCAGCTCGGCCAACATACGGCCCTTTATCAGACCTATCAGCATGTGCATGATGCAGCTGAGTTCGCAAATCTGTCTGCCGCACAGCAAAGTGCAGTCAAGCTGGCTCTTCGTGACTTTAAGTTGTCCGGTGTCGCTCTGGAAGGTGAGGCCAAAAAACGTTATGCAGACATTTCCGCACGTTTATCCCAGCTTTCTTCGGACTTTTCCAATCATGTGCTGGATGCGACTCAAGCCTACTTCCGGCCATTAAATGAAGATGAGCTGGCAGGTTTATCGGCAAGCCATATTGAACTGCTTAAACAATATGGCAAACAGCATGAACTGGATCAGCCAGTGGCGACCTTAGATTTTCCGTCTTATCTGGCCATCATGACCCATGCTGAAAACCGCAGTCTGCGCGAGGAAATCTATAAAGCCTATACCACACGTGCTTCAGATCAGTCCGATAAGTCTGAGTTTGACAATACCCCTGTGATGGAAGAAATCTTAAGTCTGCGTCAGGAAATGGCTGCGCTCCTCGGCTTTAACAATTATGCTGAATATTCTCTGGCCAGTAAAATGGCGCCCAGTGTCGATGCTGTAGATGATTTTTTACGTGATCTGGCAGCGCATGCGCGTGCCCCGGCTGAAAAAGAAATTGCTGAACTGAAAGCGATTGCAGCGGAAGACGGCATTACTGACTTACAGCCTTGGGACAGTGGTTATTATTCAGAAAAGTTGAAAATGCAGCAGTTTAACCTGTCTCAGGAAGCACTAAAGCCGTATTTCCCTGCACCGAAAATCCTGCAAGGTCTGTTCAGTATTGTGAACCGTTTATACGGCATTCAGGTCATTGAACGTGAAGCACCCGTCTGGCATCCAGATGCGCGTTATTTTGAACTGGAAGATCAAGGTGAGGTGATTGGCGGTTTCTATTTCGACCTGTATGCCCGTCAGGGTAAACGCGGTGGTGCCTGGATGAGCGGCTTCCGTTCACGGATGCAAACTGCAAATGGCCTACAAAAACCGATTTGCTATATGGTGGGTAACTTTACCCCACCGGTAGGCAATCGCCCTGCCTTATTAACCCATGATGAAGTCATCACCCTGTTCCATGAGTTTGGCCATGGCCTGCACCACATGCTGACCGAAGTCGACAATATTGCGGTGGCAGGGACTCACGGCGTAGCTTGGGATGCTGTCGAATTGCCAAGCCAGTTTATGGAATTTTGGGCCTGGGATCAGGAAAGTCTGGACTTGCTCAGTGCACACATTGAAACCCAGGCATCCTTACCAGCAGAGCTGCTGAAATCCTTGCTGGATGCCCGTTTTTTCCAGTCAGGTATGCAGACATTGCGTCAGCTTGAATTTGCCTTATTTGATTTAAGCATCCACCGTGCCCATCCGGCCCTCAATGCCGAGCAGATTCAGAACTGCCTGAATGAGATCCGTCAAAAATATGCGGTCTTGCCTACCACTACCTATAACCGTTTTCAGCACAGCTTCAGTCATATTTTCGCAGGCGGCTATGCAGCTGGCTATTATTCATACAAATGGGCAGAGGTTTTGGCCAGTGATGCCTTTGAACGCTTCGAACATGAAGGCATTTTTAACACTGAAACCGGAAAGCAGTTTAGACAGAATATTCTAGCAGTTGGCGGAAAAGATCAGGCACTTGATGCATTTATCAATTTCCGCGGACGCGAGCCAAAAATAGATGCGTTACTACGTCATCAAGGTTGGACGAACGCGTCTAAAAACGCTTAAACTAGGTTTTTTAAGTTGATCACAAGGTGAGTATGATGACCATTAAACGTCGTTTCATTGCAGGCGCAAAATGTCCAAAATGCCAGGCACTGGACCGGGTTGTCATGCTGACCTCTGGTGAAAATGAGTGGATTGAATGTATCGAGTGTGGTTATGAAGAAAACCGCCCGACGCATATCGATCAACCTGAAACACCAGCTGCTCCGGATGAAGTCGGTGTGGTTCAGTTTAAACCTCGTTCAGCAAAATAAAATCGGGTTCAAGCGATGTCAGTAGAACAAAGGAATAATCCTAAACTTTTGATAGGAATCATTGGGGCTTTAAGTGCTGTGGCAATATTGGTCGTGGTTTATCAATGGCTAAATCATGCGCCCGCAGCCACCACTGAACAGGAACAGACTGTGATCACTCGTCCAGCGGCTCCACCTGTGGCTGAGCCACTTCAGGAATCTGCTGGCCGCCAGAACGAATCCGCAGCACCACAGGTTCTGGTGACGGACGATATTATGAACACAGCCGTTCCGACCACGCCTGCACTGGCCAAAGAAGAAGTAGCCAAACTGGAAGATCTGCAAGCCCAGCTCAACGACCAGAAAGCGACCTTAGAAGCTCAGCATAATGATGCCGACCAGCTGATTCAGTTAAAGGAAGAACAGATCAAGCTACTTGAAGCCCAACTGGCACACAGCCAATAAGCCTTTCATACTCCATTTCGGCTAGAATAGTTTCAATCTTCTAGCCCTCTGAGTTTCATGTCCACTCCTCCCACTTCGCATCTGCTTAAAGCGATTTTGTTGCTGACCTGCTCTGCTCTGCTGTTTTCAATGATGGGTGTGTGTATCCGCTATGCCTCACAAACTATAGACAATGCCACTGTGGTCTTTTTCCGCAATGTGGTTGGATTGTTTATTTTTCTCCCACTGATTTTAAATAAGGGAGTTGGTTTTTTCCGGACAGAAAAAATCTGGATGCATATCTGGCGCTCTGTGGTCGGATTGATGGCTATGTATGGCTTCTTTTATGCCATTGCCCATTTGAAACTTTCAAATGCCATGGTCTTTACCTATTCTTCTCCTATTTTTATTCCTTTAATTGCCTGGCTATTTTTAAAGGAGAAAGTCACAGCCAGTATGATCGTCGCTGCCAGTATTGGTCTGGTAGGTGTCATCTGTGTGGCCAAACCTGATACCGGACTGTTTAACCTGATGGCTGTCATTGGCTTGGGAGCAAGTTTTCTGGCCGCCATGGCGTTTGTGACGGTACGTGCTCTAACTCAGACCGAGCCTCCGGAACGCATTGTGTTTTATTTCTGTCTGATCGGCAGCTTAATTTCGGTCATTCCCATGTTTTGGTTCTGGCGCCCTTACAGCCTGACTGAATTGGGCTATTTGATTACCGCCGGACTTCTGGCCAATATCAGCCAGCTCTTTATGTCCACAGCCTATAAACTGGCCCCTGCGGGACAGATTGGTCCGGTCAATTATATTGCGATTGTCTTTGCGGGCCTCTGGGGCTACGTGTTCTGGCATGAAGTACCGGATTTTTCCAGCCTGCTGGGGTTGAGTCTGATTTTCTGCGCAGTCTTACTCTGTAGTCCGCTATTACAAAGCAAACTTAACCGGGCTAAACCCTCTTAGACCAAACCCATTTCTCTCAAATCTAAGACTGTATGCACTATACAGCTGCACTATATCCATGTCGGGTTTTATAGTGTCCGGTCACTCAAAAAATAGATCATCAGAGCTATTGTTTTGAAAAAAAATAAATTACATTTTTTGATAAAGAAACCTTATACCATACTGAACACCGCTGCTACTCACAACAGACCTGTATGCTGACAGGATACAAATCTGTGGCATCTTCCAACTGAAGACCTGTGCGAAAACCGGAATAAAAAAAATCGGCACCACCCGCCGCACTATAAAAATACTTTTATATTTGGCCTTGCTCTTCTTCTCCTTCAGCCAGCCATAGAGACAATTAAAGATAAAAAAACCACCCGAAGGTGGTTCTTAGTCTTACTCAGCCTTTCTTTAAAAAGAAGGGAGAGGGTTATGACAAGATTAGTGACCTGTCCCGTTAATAGCTTTGGTCATGTCTTCAACCACTTTTTTCGCATCACCAAAGATCATCATGGTTTTATCATTATAGAACAGGTCATTATCCAGACCGGCATAACCAGTGGCCATAGAGCGCTTGATCACCATGATGGTACGTGCCTTATGCGCTTCCAGAATTGGCATACCGTAAATTGGAGAACTTGGATCATCTTTTGCTGCCGGGTTCACAACGTCGTTTGCACCAATCACCAGTACGACATCAGTTGCCGGGAAGTCCGAGTTAATCTCGTCCATTTCCAGAATATCCTCATAAGGCACATCTGCCTCAGCAAGCAGTACGTTCATGTGACCTGGCATACGACCTGCAACCGGATGAATCGCGAAACGAACTGTTACGCCCTGCTCTTTCAGCAAGTTTGCCAGCTCTTTGACCGCATTTTGCGCACGGCCTTGTGCCATACCATAACCCGGTACAATGACTACGCTGTCCGCATTTGACATCAGGAAGCCGGCATCATCTGCTGAACCTGAACGGTGGTTACGCTGTACTTGCTCGCCCGCTGCTGCTGCCAGTGCAGCACCGCCACCCATCGCTCCACCAAACAGTACGTTGATAATGGAACGGTTCATGGCTTTACACATGATGTAAGACAGAATCGCACCAGAGGAACCGACCAATGAACCTGCAACAATCAGCATGTTGTTTTCTAGCGTGAAACCAATGCCTGCCGCTGCCCAGCCTGAGAATGAGTTCAACAGAGAAACCACAACCGGCATGTCACCCCCACCCACTGGGGCAATCCACACCCAGCCAAAGGCTAGCGCAAGAGCTGTCATGATCC
The DNA here is from genome assembly GCF_024129285.1 of Acinetobacter sp. S4397-1. Lineage (NCBI taxonomy): Bacteria > Pseudomonadati > Pseudomonadota > Gammaproteobacteria > Moraxellales > Moraxellaceae > Acinetobacter > Acinetobacter sp. S4397-1. The sequence goes on along the minus strand of NZ_JAMXXZ010000018.1, from coordinate 19,571 downwards.
AGAAAGCGTTCATATTACCGGTCAGGAAGAAGTAAACCCCTGCTGCCAGCATGGCAATAAAGATTAGTGCCTGAACCGGTTTGACCCAGCCACCTGAAATGGTTTTGGCCCATTTTTTTGCCGCCAGTTTACCGTAGGCAAATACAGATGCAGTAAAGGTAATCGCTCCGACGAAACAGCCTACAAACAGTTCAAATAAATGAACCTTGCTCATTTCATGGAAAGTCACACCATTGGCTGTCAACAGGTCTGGACCCAGTTCAGCCAGCTTGTTGTTATGGATAATCGCGGCGACAGCAATCAGTACCGCTGCCAGACCCACCAAAGAGTGCATCAAAGCTACTGTTTCCGGCATTTGGGTCATGGGCACAGTACGTGCACGCGCAATTCCTACAACCCCACCCAGCAGCATAGCTCCAACAATCATCCAGATCACAGGATTATCAGCCACAAAGAAAGTGGTGATCACTGCAATTGCCATGGCAATCATGCCGTAGCGGTTACCTGCAATCGCAGTTTTAGGGCCCGACAAACCTCGTAGCGTTAAGATGAAAAGTACGGCACCTACCAGGTAGAACCAATCCGCATAGTCTTTAATAAATTCCATGGATTAGCCCTCTTTCTTTTTTTGCTTCGGTTTGAACATTTCCAGCATCCGTGCAGTCACGGCAAAGCCACCAAAAATATTGATGCTGGCCAGAAATACCGCAATCGCACCCAGTACACTGACCACATTGATGGTCTGGAAATGTACGCTGCCTTCTACGCCCACCATTGGCAAGCCAACAGTTTGAATCATCGCTCCTACGATGATGATCGAAGACAAGGCATTGGTCACCGCCATCAAGGGGGTATGCAGTGCAGGAGTTACGCCCCAAACCACGTAGTAACCCACGAAGATGGCCAGGACAAAAATCGTAATTGTTTCAACCATGAGTCTGCTCCTTAACCACGTTTTAACAGCACTTGGCCGCCGTGAGTGACAAGTAGGGCTTTTTGAATTTCATCTTCCTGATTCAGAACAAAGTTCTTCTCAGCATCAAAAAGGGTTTCTACAAAGTTATAGACGTTACGTGCATAGAGCGCTGATGCTTCAGTCGATACCGTCGATGGAATATTGGGTACACCCAGAATCTTCACACCGTTTTCAGTGACAACAGTTTCGCCGCACTTTGAACCTTCAACGTTACCGCCGGATTCCACCGCCATATCCAGAATCACGGAACCCGGTTTCATCTTGGCTACAGTTTCAGCTCGGATTAAACGCGGTGCATCACGGCCTGGCAATAGCGCAGTGGTAATCACGATATCTGCATTCGATACCGCTTTATCGACAATAATGGCCTGATCCTGGATGTACTGTTCACCCGGCATCCACCCATAACCATTTTTGGCAGCATCTGCCGCTTTTTGTTGCTCTTCAGCAGACATCGGTACGTCTAACCATTTACCACCTAACGATTCAACCTGATCTTTGGCAGTTGGACGCAGGTCTGTGGCTTCAACGATGGCACCCAAACGCTTCGCGGTCGCAATCGCTTGCAGACCAGCCACCCCGACCCCCATGATCACCACACGGGCCGGTTTCACCGTACCCGCAGCAGTCATCAGCATTGGAAACATGCGCTGGTATTCAGCAGCCGCCAAAAGCACAGACTTATAGCCTGCCAGGTTGGCTTGCGATGACAATACGTCCATGTTTTGCGCACGGGACAAAGTCCGCGGCAAAAGCTCAAGTGCAAATGCAGACACATTCTGTGCCGCGAACTGGTCAAGCTCGGTATTGCGGTATGGATCAAACATTGCCACCACCGTGGTATTGGCGGACAGCTTCTGAATTTCCTCACCTTTCGGTGCACGAACTTTCAAAATCATCTGGCTACCGGTGTAGGCATCATCCGTAATTTTGGCGCCAACTTGCTCATAGGCACTGTCAATATAGGCAGCTTTTAGCCCTGCACCACGTTCGATCACCACACTATGACCAGCGCTGATCAATTTCTTTACTGTCTCAGGCGTCGCAGCGACGCGATTTTCACCGATGACAGTTTCGGCTGGAATTCCAATCTGCATGAGCGTTCCTCAAGCTAATTTTTCTTAAGTAAACATCGTGATTGACGATGTTTCCCCTCAGGATGTGTTTTTGTTGAATTTTTGGATTCTAAATAAACTTCTAGAAAATACTACCTATTATTTATTTAATAAATACCCATATTTTGAACTGATGATTCATAAAAATGATGGTTTCATATAATATTCTTCAGTTCGGCCTTATGTTTTGATTTGCCGAATTTATAAACGATATTTATTTTTTTGAAGAATAAACCAGCTTTCTTGTCTTTTAAGCACCTCCAGTATTCTGATTTATTTTGTTACATTGATTATTCTGACAAAAAAATTGATGTTTCTAGCTCGGTCGGGTATTTTCCCAAAGCTCTGCTAAAGCCCCTAATAGGGTACTTTTTCCGGCATGTGGGGTTGAGTTTTTGACTTTTTTGACAACTTTAGGCTGATCTTTCCAGCAAAGACGTTTGCATAAAAACCCTCTGTTTTCCTATAACTTTTTAGGCGTTTACTTATAAAAAATATGAATTAATTGTGATAAGTCCGGCTTATTTTTATGACTTGGACGCATGCGATGTAAGTCTAAAACTGAAGGCTGAACCCTTGAAAAAATATTCTGAACTATTTCCTGAATTAATACTCAATCCCCAGGTTAAATCTCTACTCCTGCTCTTTTGCACCAAAGTTGGGCGAAGAGTGATCCAGTTTTTGTTTTTTACTCTACAACAAGCCCGGCAGCTTTCTATAAGTTCAGTAGCATGGGAGCTATTTCCCCTGTTCCTGCCCAAAATATATGCGCTTAATTAACTCTCATCTGTCGAAATCCCGCGTAGAGACTCGTTTAAGCAGTTTAACAATCTCCATTTGCGTTACAGTTCTAGTTATATTTGCTACCTTTATCATCCAAATTTCTGGTCTATAGTATCTGCAATTTCTGTATTTTTTGCTGCAATTGCGGCTGCTTTCCCCCTCATATAAGGTACCTGTTATGCAACCCTCTCTCGATATCAGTCAAAATAAATCCCTCTTATGGCTGATGGCGATTGCATGCGGTTTATGTGCCGGGGCCAACTATTATGCTCAGCCCTTAATTTCTTCCATTCAGGAATACTATCAGGTACCTGAATCTCAGGTGGCTCTTACCGTGACTATTGCTCAGGTGTCCTATGCCCTAGGCCTGCTGTTTATTGTACCTTTGGGCGATATGCTGAATAAAACCAGATTAATCCCCTGGTTAATGTTTGGTGCAGCCCTGGGCTTGCTGATCTGTGCCATGGCCACCAACCTGCCTATGCTCTGGATCGGAACGATGCTTGCCGGATTATTTTCGGTGGCTGCGCAGATTTTAATTCCTTTGGCCACGATGGCGGTCAAACCGGAAAAAACTGGAGAAGTGGTGGGTTTTCTGATGAGTGGCCTACTGGTGGGTATTTTACTTTCCACCAGTATTTCGGGACTGCTTTCTGAACTGTTTCACTGGAAAACAATTTATGCCCTGAGCAGCATGTCATTGCTGGTTCTAGGTGTTTATCTGAAAGGTCAACTGCCGAATATGCCGCGTATGCGCCTGACTTATGGCGTTATTTTCAAGTCCATGGGACTTTTACTGCGTGAGGAACCACGCTTGCTACTTCGCTCGCTAATCGGGGCCTGTGCCTTTGCCGCGATGAGTATGCTATTTTCTACAATTGCCTTACTGTTAACCCAGCAACCGTTCTTCCTCTCGGATGTAACAGTCGGTCTGGTGACTATAGTGGGTGTCTTTGGTGCACTGTCGACACGGTTTATTGGCAGATGGGCTGATCTGGGGTATATCAAGCAGCTGAGTTGGATGGGCGGTTCGCTTCTGGCCGGAAGCTGGTTATTTTTATATTTTGGCGGCATGTTCTTAATCAGTTATATAATCGGCTATGCCCTGATTAACCTTGGCCTGGCGATTATCCATAGCTGCAATCAGAACGTGATTTTCCAGTTACGCCCAGATGCCAAATCACGCCTTAACTCTATTTATATGACCTTGTATTTTGTTGGTGGCGCCTGTGGTTCTGCACTTGGTGTATATGCCTGGCATCACGGTGGCTGGAAGATGACCTGTCTATTCGGTCTTGGCCTGGCCCTCGGCGCTATCCTGTTTATAATGCTTGATCAATGGCAACAATCTCGCATACGGACTCAACATTAACTCATTTGTACAGCCGGATAAAATGGCTTGCCCGAATCCAGTGCAGCCGAATTTTCTAGCAGGATATGGATAAAGACCGGCATTAAGGTGGCGAGAACCCGGCAGCCATCCTGTAACTGTTTTCGATTCAGCGCACTGTGACAGGTGGTGCCCCCCTGCAACATTTGTTGATGTAAGGTGGATAGACGCTTAAAAATTGCAAATAAAATTTTGCTTAAATTACGCTCTTGCAACGCTTGTTGCAGCTGGTGTTTTTGCTGGGCTAATGCTTCCTGACAACTTTGCAGGCTGATTTTATGATGGCGATAATCCCAGAAACCCTGATCAGTATAAGGGCTGTCCAAAAGGGATAAAATTGGCTGACTGTATTTCTCCCAGACAATATGGCTCAGCTTCTGGTCCACATCTTTTTGGCAAAGCTGTTCCAGAAATTGATGCAGGCAATGCTGCTCCGGATTGGCCGCGCCTTCATGGGCATGAATAGAATTAAAGCTGATCCATAGGCTGATAAACTTAAATTCCAGCTCCTGATCCAGCTCGATCGACTTCTTTAACCAGCTTAATCCTCGCTGAACTCGCAAATTAAAATGTTGGGAATACTGAGGTTTTTTGATTTTATAAATTTCCTCCAGTAATAACACCATTATTCTCCTTATTTGTCTCGTTTTCTTTATCTTAGCCTTAAAAATATAAAAATATACTGTTAATACGTGACTGCTAGTTTATTTTTACTCCTCCTGGTTGTTGCCCCCTTCGAGTTGCATCAAAAGATGAAGGTTAATCTGAAGTTACACCGTTTAGTCTGGAATCAGGCTGATTTACGGCGCTATCCGGTCGTTATTCAATCCAATTTTGGGCTAAATTTTCAGTTATAGATTGAACTGATTCTGTCTACCCAATGCTCTATACCGTATTTAATGATAATTGAAGGGAGGGCTGAACAGTTGAAGACAGAAAAGCCCAGCATAGGACGGCCTTGCAAACTCTAATCCAAGCCGAGAAAATTACATGCTTCAAGCTGCTCAACAGTCATCGGCTTACCCAGCAGATAGCCCTGCATCTGCTGACAACCAAGGCGGATCAGGATATTAGCCTGCTGTTTCGTTTCTACCCCTTCTGCTGTCACCTTTAAACCTAACTTGTTGGCCAACTGGATAATACTTTCCAGAATCATTTCTTCTTTTGAACCTTCAGTCAGCCCCTGAATAAACTCCTTATCAATTTTCAGCTCATCAACGGACAAATTTTTCAGATATAAAAAACTGGAATGTCCGGTACCAAAATCATCAATTGCCAACTGAATCCCCATATTGCGCAATTGCTCCAGGGTACGGATACTGGCATCAATATAATGCATCGCAGTGGTTTCAGTAATTTCGATCATCAGATGGCCAGGTTGAATAGCGTATTTTTTTAAGAGTTGCTCCAGTGTACTGCACAGGTGCTTATGCTCAAACTGGACTGCGGATAAATTCACCGCCAGCGGGAAAAAATCAGTTTTACTTTTTTCCCAGAGCTGAATCTGCTTGCAGGCCTGTTCCAAGACCCAATATCCTATCTGAATCACCAGGCCAGTTTTTTCAGCACCGCCAATAAACATACTCGGCTCCAGCAGGCCATGTAAGGGATGCTGCCAACGAATCAGGGCCTCTACCCCACAAATCTGATCATCGCAATTAAATTTTGGCTGATAAAATAGAATAAATTGCTGCTCTTCTACCGCTTTATATAAATCATTAATCAGTTTGGACTGGCTTTTATTTTCATGCTGTTCAGAAGAACAATTGAATAGCGAATAGGTGTTACGGCCCTGATATTTAGAATTCAGCATAGCGGTATCTGCATTGACCAGAAGATCTTGTAGATTGGTGCCATGTTGTGGATATAAGGCTATACCGATACTGGCTGAAATATTAATCGTTTTGCCATTGATCAGAAAACCATCCTGAATCTGCTCTAGTATTTGTTCCGCCATGTTTGAAGCCTGTTCAACAGCGGTATTTTCCATGACCAGCAGGAACTCATCACCGCCTATGCGCAGTAACTGCGTATGTTCATCGAGCAAAGAATCAATACGGTGACTGAACTGGATCAATAACTGATCTCCAGACAGGTGGCCAAAGACATCATTCACCGCTTTAAAGCGGTCCAGATCAATATATAAAAAGGCAAACTTCTGCTGAGGCTGCTGCGCAGAAAATAGTTGCTGCACATATTCAGTCAGATATAAACGGTTGGGTAATTGGGTCAAAGTATCCTGAATACCCCGATTCTCAATTTCTTTATTGACCCAAGCCAGTTGCAGGTTGCGATAGTTAAGGCAAGATTCCCATATTGCCACGCTTAGGGCGCCTAACAGTATCAGACTGCTGATCAAAGCGAGGGCCAGCAAAACCTCGACGCTGAAAGAATTAATCGGCTTAAGCTGCTCAGCCCCGCTAGAAAGACTGGCGCCGGCCATGCATCCATAATGCAGACCAATCAGGCTAAGGGTAAAAAAACTGGCAGCCATAGACCGGATCAGAATGGGAGAGTTGGAATACCTGTATTTATAGACGATCCAGAAGCTCAGCCCCGATCCCGCGATAGCCACCAGCACCGAACAAAGCATGACGAGCGGATCATAAGCACTATTGTAATGGTCGATGCTTAAACCTCTCATGCTAATATAATGCAAACCGGCAATACCGAGTCCCATCACGATGGCACTGAGGAGTAGACGGGCCAAGGGAAAAATCTGGCAACTGATCAACCAGACAGCAAGGCTTGAGCTGGTAAAGGCAATCAGACACGAAATAATATTCAGTTCAAAATTCATATTCAGCTGAACTGGCCACTGGCATGCAACAAGACCAATAAAGTGAACTGACCAGAGCGCCAGAGTAAACAAGGCACCTGCCCCGAGTATGAGCATTTTTTTAGATTCAAGCGGTTGGCTGCCCAGCAATTTCTGCTCAAATGAAACAGCAAAATAGCACATCACCAGAGCCATCAATGCTGATCCCAAGGCCAAGTTCACATCATAATGCATATCCATCATTTACAGTGTTCCATTTGACCTGTCATTTTTATTTTGCTCTGCACCTGTCTTGCCACATCCATCCAGCTCAATCTGCTCTATTTAAATAGAATTTCCCTCCCATCTAGAAGGCAATCACTACCCTATTTTTTTCATTTTAAATAAGCCTTGCCATTCTAAATATCCATATTTTTGCAAGGAAAAAAATATCCTGAATATATTAGGAGGCTTTTGGACTTTAGCAAATGCTTAAAACTAAAAAGTTCACTTGAATTATTCGACTAGAGTCACAGTTTTTTTCTTTTTCCCTATATAAATAGCATTTATCCTTCTAATTTTTATATAGATTTTTATATAGTTTCTACTATAAAAAAGCAGCCTGTATCCACAGGCTGCTTTTAGAAATTTTAACTTAGGATTTACCCTGCAATTTTGCATGATCATGCAAGACATTGGCAGCTTCGATCACAAACGCTTCTTCCTCAGGCAAGGCCGGACGGTCTTTGGCCTTCATTTTGGCACGTGTCTCAATTAAGGCATCCATAGAAGCCTGATAACTTTCCCAGTTTGGATAAGGCTTCAGACCAGTAGCGCTACGGCGTACATTTTCAGCATCCAAGGTTTGCTGCTCTATGGCCAGAAGCTCTGCCTTACGCTGTTTCAGGTCCAGCACTACACGCTTTTGCTCATCCGCTTTTTTCATAATCTGTTTACGTTGTTCCAGATATTTAAACTGCGGATTCTGGTATACACGTTGCTGTGAAAGCTTAGCCAGTTCCGGTACATATTTTTGCACCACACCTTCACGTTTGAACGGAGCTGTCGGAATGGTATCCCACTTCAGGGCATTCTTCGCTTTACGCTCACCAAACTCTTCATTATAAATATCCACCAGTTTAATATCCGGAATCACCCCCTTGTTCTGGGTACTTCCCCCGGTCACCCGGTAGAATTTACGCTGGGTCAAGGTCGCCTGACCATGAGCCAGGGAATCCAGTTGCACCTGTGCAGTTCCCTTACCTGTAGTGGTACTGCCAATCACAATCCCACGCTCATAATCCTGAATCGCCGCCGAGTAGATTTCGCTGGCAGATGCAGAGGCCAGATTTACCATGACCGCCAACGGACCAGCATAGGTCTGTGCGCCGCCGTCATCATCTTCAAAAATGCTAACATTACCGTTACCATCACGAATCTGGACGACCGGACCAGACTTGATCACCTGACCTAACATACGTGCCACTTCTTCCAGCGAACCGCCCGGATTGTTACGCAGGTCAACAATGATCCCGGCTACATTTTTTGCAGCCAGCTCTTTTAAGGCTTTATTGGTGTCTTCCGAGACAGAACGATAGTCCGTTCCTGCACGACGGGCACGATAATTCAGATAGAAAGACGGGATTTCAATCACACCATATTGATAGCGTTTACCATCCCGTTGAATGTCTACCGTACGGGTTCGCACACCAGCATCTTCTTCCTGAATGACATCACGTACCAGCGTCACATTACGCGCCTGTCCCATGGTTGCACCAGCCCCCAAAAGACGCAAGCTGACTTTGGTGCCGCGCTTACCACGAATCAGTCCCACGATCTCATTGCTTGGCCAGCCAATGACATCCACCATCTGTTCGCCATTTTGCGCCACACCAATAATACGGTCACCCGATTTAACCTGACCTGACTTGCTAGCAGGACCACCTTCGACAATGGTTTCAATCTTAGTGTAATCTTCATTGCCACGTTCAGGGCGAATTGACACCCCAATCCCTTCTAGTTGCAGGGTGGTCTGACGGTTCAGCTCCATCGCATCGACTGGCGGGAAATAGTTACTGTGCGGATCATACGTCAACATCATGGCATTAAGCGTTTTGTCGAGTACATCATCACTCTTGATCCGGCTCAAACGCTCTAACTGACGGGTATAACGTTTGGTCAGCGTCTGTGCTGGGGTCAAATCTTCCGGTCCAGTCAGATCCTGACCATTGGCCAGTTCAGGATTTTCCTTTAATGCCTTTTGCTTCGCCTGTTCTTCTTCTTTACTAATCGTCAGATTGATCAGCTGAGAAACCAGCATATTCGACCAGTGTGCGCGCTGTTCAGCCTCTGTTTTAAAGAACGGTGACTTCTCGCGGTCAGTTTCAATATAAACATTGGATTGATGCAGGTTTTGCGGTTTTTTCAGCTCTTCCAGCATGAACGTGTAGAACTGTCCCAAACGCTCACGGTATTTCTCATGAATTTCATAAGGGCCGGCCAGATTACCTGCTTTCAGACTGGCTCCAAAATTGGCTCCGAAGCGTTTTTTATAGTCTTCAACTTCAGAGGCCAGAAACAGGCTGTGATCTGCATCAAGACTATCAATATAAAAGTCCAAGATACGTTGAGAGGTCTGTGTATCCAGCCGCATATTCAAATAGTGTTGACGGTCTACCAGACTTGCCAGCTGACGAGATACCAAAGCCTGCTCTTGAGTCGGCTGGAGTACCTTGCTGACCACTTCGGTATTATTGGCAGCAATCGCATCATTTACGACATGGGTGAAAAATAATCCGCCTGTTGCAATCGCAACTGCACAAGCTAATGTTTGAAATTTCATAAATAATTCGTACTTCCTTGGCCTAAGGACCAATTTGACCGTGTTGCTTTTTGAGCAGAATCTAAAGTATTCAGCATCTTAAACAACTTAATATGTTTATGTCGTGTAGTTTTATCATATTCTGTGCTGACAAAGTGTAGCAAATCATTGCAAAATTCAGGTATTGTTTTTCTCTAAAAATTATCAAACGGATTCTTATATGATTGGCGCGTTGATGCTCGACATCGCAGGGACTACCCTCACTTCAGAAGATATTCAACTATTGACTGCACCGCAAGTCGGCGGCGTCATTTTGTTTGGTCGAAATATCGAGTCACCCGCTCAAGTCCGTGCCCTGACTGATCATATGCGCCAAGTTCGCCCGGATATTTTGATTGCCGTGGATCAGGAAGGCGGGCGGGTCCAACGCTTGAAACAGGGCTTTACCCTGCTACCCGCTATGGGAAAATTTGGTGAGCTTTATCAGTCAGACAGCGCCCGGGCCTTGGAACTGGCAGAAAAATGTGGCTGGCTGATGGCAACCGAAGTGCTGGCGGTCGGGATTGATTTCAGCTTCGCCCCGGTCCTGGATTTAAATGACATCAGCGATGTGATTGGTGATCGCAGTTTTGCCAAAAAGATTGAGGATATTGTTCCGCTTGCCAGCGCTTTTCTCAAAGGCATAAAACGTGCCGGGATGGCCTCAACTGGCAAGCATTTTCCGGGACATGGTTCAGTCAAGGCAGATTCACATATTGCTGCTGCCATCGATATGCGTAGCTATGAAGATATTCGCCAAAAAGATATGCAGACTTTTATCCAGTTACAGTCGCAACTGGATGCCCTCATGCCGGCTCATGTCATCTATAGTCAAGTTGACCCAAATCCGGCAGGCTTCTCCGAGTTCTGGATTCAACAGGTCTTACGTCAGGAACTTGGCTTTGACGGGGTCTTGTTCTCCGATGATTTAAGCATGCAGGCTGCCTGTGTCGCCGGAGGTGCCGATGCACGTATTCAGGCTGCATTAAAAGCTGGCTGTGATATGGGTCTGGTCTGTAATGACCGTGCTGCACAATATATTGCTCTTGAAGCCATTCAGGATTTACCTCTGCCAGATCAGCAGCGTTTAGAACGTATGCGCGGCAAAATTCCGGCTGTTCAGATTGGAGCAGAACTGGACTTAGGCGATGACTGGCGCATGATCCGGGATGAAATTTTAGTGTTTAAGCAGCAGATGCGCTAAGACTTTTGCTGCTGTTTTAAATTCTCCAATACGATAAAGGAACACGACAAAGTGTTCCTTTTTGATTATGATGCAAGAAAACCCGCTCAATTGAGCCTCAATTAAAAAAACAATAAGGTCAGAACCCCATGACAGATGCACTTTCACAACATCGCCATATTTCTTTTACTGCACATTATACCGGCTATATCTGGTACAAAATGGGCATCTCCCATCCGGTCTTTGCCACCTCTAAAGGCAAATTTCTGGCAAAAATGGTGCATCCGCTGGAGTCTTGGGCGGAACATTATGTGGGGGGCAGTATGCGTACTACGCTCAAGCAACGCCACCAGATGATTGATGAACATCTGTGTCAATTGATTCAGCAACATCCTGCTATACAGGTTCTGGAAATTGCCTCAGGTCTGTCGCCACGCAGCTGGAACTTTAGACAGAAATTCCCCCAGCTCAATTATCGCGAGCTGGATTTACCAGAGATGGCCAAAACCAAAACTGCTGCCTTGCGCCAGATTGATCAAACTGCTCCAGAAGTACTCAGCGCCGATATTTTTTCAGAAGAACTGGCTGAGGTTTTTCAGGTGTTTAACCCTGCACAGCCCTTGGTAGTCATTAGCGAAGGCCTGATCAATTATTTTGACCAGAACATGTTATTTACTCTACTTAAAGGCATAACTGACTACGGCCAAAACTTTAGTGAAGTGCATTACTTAAGTGATATTTACCCGGAACCCATCAAAAACCGACTGGCCAACTTTATCTGGGCTTCGAGTCGTCTACTGAAATTCATGTCACGCAGTGCATTTAGCTTTCACTTTAAATCTCCACAGGAGTTGCAACAGTTTTTCCAGCAGGCCGGATTTACTCAGGTCACAGTACAACAACCACAACGTTATTTTGTCGAGCCTCGTCCTGAAAATCAGGACATTCAGCAGGATGAACATTTAGGCGATCTGGTCTGGATGGTGCATGCGGTGAAAAAAAACAGCGTTTGATCACGCTGTTTTTTATATTTTCATTTTAGCTTTTAAATGGCAGTTTCAAATACTTCAGCTTGTGACAGCATTTTTTGCGTCTGGACAAAATGTAATAAACGTTCTGCGATTTCAAAACTGCCATGCTTAAATAAGGCACGCAACTGGGTGTCATCATGTTCAAAGACCAGACATTCAATCTTGAATTCACCCTCCTCATCTTCTAAATGCAAAGCCAAATCTCGTGGATAAGCTGCTGCCAGTGCGCTCTGCCCTGATTCGAGCTGTAGCAATATCCCAAAGAAACTCATATCCACAATCTCTGCCTTGAAGGTCAGCTCAGAATGACGATGGCTAAGATAACGCTGAGATGCCTGCACACAAATCCGCTCTTCCCCACGGCGTTCCAGTTGTTGCATCTGTTCACGGCTGAACGGAATAATTCCTTCCAGCTGATCCACAGGTTCATCGCGTAAGAAGGTTGCAAAAAGATTCATGGTTTCCTTACGGCGCTGTAACTGAGGCACATGATCTGCCCCCCTAATCTGTACATACTGCATATTTGGACATTGCAAGGCAAAATTGGCATTCTCATACGGCAAGGTAAAACTGTCATACTGTCCGCAAGCCACCAACACCTTGCACTGGGGAATAGGTACATTGGTCAGTCTTAACAAGCGATTGCAGTTAATATCATAGCGTTCCTGTTCGGTGGCCGTGAATTCAGACATTTGCTTAAAGAACAGGCGCTTCGCTGTAGGCGACATTCGGGTTTCATTTAAACGGGCATGATTGACCAGATATAAAATCACGGCCTGACCAAACTCCTCCATGCGCTGCTCTTTCATCAGTTGCAAAGACTCTTCCAGTAGCATACGCCAGCTTTTTCGGGTCTTTTGCATAACACCCATCAAGATCATGCGGTCTACCAGTTCAGGACGCTGATCTGCCAGACATGAAGCAACCACCGACCCCAATGACATGCCGAGAACTGCAACTTTCGGTAACTGCATCTGTTCCAGCCATTGCCCCAGCATTCCTGCCAGAGTTTCCAGCTCCAGCATTCCAGCCGATACACCGGTATCGACATTATTAATCTGCTGGTTAGCCCCCATAGAAGGCAGGTCGATCAGAATAATTGGACCTGCATCAAATAGTTGTTCCACACAATATTTATAGGAATTAAAGTTCTGAAAAGCGCCGCCAATAATCACCATGGGCCGCATATGTAGGGTGTCAGGCCGGGAAATGGCCATATATTCGATTTTCCAGCCCTCAATCCATGTAGTACGGGCGGGCTGTTTAAAACAGTGCTTATCATAAAGATCAAAAAAACCGTAATGGTTATGCTGGTCTAATGCTTGGGCATCCATCTGGATAATGGAATTCATATTCCTCTCCTTCATCCTTGCCTTATTTTTATTGTGCAAGTCATTATTTACAGTTCTTATGTCAGGTTCATTCCGCTGAGCCTGAACACGCATCCTGCTCTTTAGTAATTTTAGGACTTCAATGTCGTTCTTCAGCATTCTATACAGAGGTGCTTTTCACAAGCAACTGATTCAATCACCACTTATCTGCTTTTAAAGCCAAAACAATTTCAAAATGTTTAGAAACAGTGAAAAGCTTATGAATTTTAAGTGACGGGCTTCATTGTGCTGCAACAGGCTGTTAATATCGAAGTGAAATTTCTGAGTGATCAACCGCTATGCAAGAGTCTATTGAACAATATATGCAAACGGTAGGACAGCAGGCACGCCAGGCTTCTCGCATTTTGGCTCGCGCGTCTACCCAAACGAAAAACAACGCATTATCAGCAATCTATACTGCTTTAGAAAATAACCAGCCAGCTATTTTGACAGCCAATCAGCTGGATATGGCCAAAGCACATAAGAACAATCTGGATAGTGCCCTGCTGGATCGCTTGGAACTCAACCCCGCACGCTTTAAAGATATGTTACAAGGCCTTAAAGATGTGATCAGTCTGGTCGACCCGATCGGTGAAATTACCGATATGGCCTATCGCCCATCCGGTATCCAGCTGGGCAAAATGCGTGTTCCTCTGGGCGTAGTCGGCATGATTTATGAATCTCGCCCGAATGTCACCCTAGAAGCAGCATCCTTGGCGCTAAAATCAGGAAATGCCATTATTTTACGCGGCGGTTCGGAAGCACTGGAATCCAACCAGGCAATAGCAGCTGCAATTCAACATGGCTTGAATGTCGCCGGTCTGCCTGAAACTGCGGTACAAGTGATCAATACCACCGACCGTGCTGCCGTGGGCCATCTGATTACCATGACTGAATATGTGGATGTGATTGTGCCACGTGGAGGCAAAGGCTTGATTGAACGCATTACTGATGAAGCGCGTGTTCCGGTCATTAAACATCTGGATGGCAACTGCCATGTGTATGTTGAAGCACAAGCCGACCTGCAGAAAGCCCTCCCTATTGCGCTGAATGCCAAAACTCATCGCTATGGCGTCTGCAATGCCATGGAAACTTTACTAGTCGATGAGAAAGTCGCAGAAGAATTCCTGCCAAGAATTGCTGAGCTTTATCAAGAGAAACAGGTTGAACTGCGGGGCTGCCGTGAAACCCAGCGCATTCTGGGACAACAGGTGCATACCGCCACTGAAGAAGACTGGTATGCCGAATATCTGGGACCGATTCTGGCAATTAAAGTCGTGTCTGGCATTGAAGAAGCAATCGCGCACATCAACCAGTATGGTTCGCATCATACCGATTCAATTATTACTGAAAACTATAGTCTGGCACGTGAATTCCTAGCAGGTGTAGATTCAAGTTCTGTCATGGTGAATGCCTCTACCCGCTTTGCCGATGGGTTTGAATATGGTTTGGGTGCAGAAATCGGAATCTCAACCGATAAAATCCATGCCCGTGGCCCGGTCGGTCTGGAAGGCCTAACCTCACAAAAATGGATTGTCTTTGGTGATGGTCAGATTCGCCAATAAGGAAGGGTGGATTCAGCCTTGTTCCTAAGGCTGAATCTATATGATCTGCAACTCAAATATTAAAATAAAACCCGCAGGTCACAATAGACAGGAATTTTTTATAAAATTGTATTTTGTCATCTTAGAGCGCATTTTAAGCGCTACACTGGAAAACTATTCAGCCAAAATACGGTAATAAATAGATTAAAGTGTTTAAATCGTTCATATTTTCAACATCATTTTATTTATAAATGAAAACTATGAGCCGATAAATTTTAATTATTATTGTTCCTTGGGTCGATAATGCTTAAGTCTAATCTGCTAAAGTCTATCTAGGACAGTAAAAAAACTAATGTTAAAACATGTTCACAGATCTATATTGCCTCGCATTTGTCAGCAAACAGATCAACCAAATGGATGAGAATTTTAATTAGAAATCGGGTAATCAGTCGTGTCTAAATCAGTATTAGTTATTAATTGTGGTTCTTCTTCAATCAAGTTTGCCTTATTGCTTGAGGAGCAAGATTTCCGTATTCATGGTTTAGTTGAGAATTTAGGCACAGAAAATGCCCGCATTAAAGGCGTGACTGTTGGTAATGAGCCAGTCGATATTCATATTCCATTTGCAGATCATAAAAAAGCACTGGAAGTCGGTCTCGAGCGTTTGGCCAACTACAAGCCGGATGCGATTGGACACCGTGTTGTTCATGGGGGCAGCCTGACTAAAGCCGAGCTGCTTACCGATGAGATTATTGAAAAAATTCGTGAAGCGACTCCACTCGCCCCGCTCCACAACCCGGCACACTTAATCGGAATTGAAGCGACTCAACGCCTGTTCCCGGATTTGCCGCAAGTTGCAGTTTTTGATACGGCTTTTCATCAAACCATGCCAGCCCATGCTTACCGTTATGCGGTACCAAAATTCCTTTATACTGAGCACGGTGTACGCCGCTATGGTTTCCATGGCACGAGCCATGCCTATGTTTCAGATCGCGGTTCTGAACTGGCAGGCAGTTTTAAACAAGGCGGCTGGCTGACTGCACATCTGGGCAATGGCAGCTCGACCTGCGCAGTATGGAATGGGCAAAGTATTGATACGTCAATGGGCTTAACTCCGCTGGAAGGTCTGGTGATGGGCACGCGTAGCGGTGATGTGGATCCAAGCCTGCATAGCTACTTGGCTGCCAACCTGGGCTGGGATATCTATAAAATTGACAAAATGCTCAATAAAGAAAGCGGCTTGCTCGGCCTATCTGACAATCTGTCCAATGATATGCGCACCCTGATCGAAGCATCTGAAAATGGTAATGAAGATGCAACTTTGGCGATTGAAGTATTCTGCTACCGTTTAGCAAAATCTCTGGCCGCCCTAAGCTGTGGCCTACCTCGTCTGGATGGCTTGTTCTTTACCGGTGGCATTGGCGAAAACTCTGCCTATATCCGTGAAAAAACTATGGCTTACCTACCACACTTTGGCTTTAACTTAGATAAAGACAGCAACAATAACTTAAAGCGTGGCACTGAAGGTCGCATCGACAACGGAACAGGTCCACAAATCTGGGTAGTGCCAACGGATGAAGAAGCTCGCATCGCAAAAGAAACCGAAAATGTGGTTGAGCTTGAAGTAGAAAGTGCTTCTATAAAAAAGTATGAAGCTGAACCAGCGCTTGCTTAAGCAGGCGCAACCCCCTTTTATCTGATATTTACAATTGTTGATATACGTATGAAAACGATTTTACTGGTTCCGACTGGGGAAGGTGTAGGCCTAACATCTGCATGTCTGGGTTTGGTATATGCACTGGAATGTCAGGGTGTTAAGGCTGGATTTCTCAGACCTTTCACTCAGGAAGGAGCAGATACCGTAGACCGTACCACGGCGCTCTATCATCATATTTCTCAGAGTGAGACGGTTGAACCGATTAGCTATAACACGGTTCTGCAACGCTTGAGTCAGGGTGAACAGGATGAACTGCTTGAAGATGCAGTCCGTCTGCACCGCCAGATTGCCAAGCAGCATGACCTGATCATCGTGCAAGGTTTATTGCCAAATACCACTGACGGTTTTGCCGATGACCTGAATACCGCACTTGCTCAGGCTTTGGATGCCAAAGTCGTGATCGTAAGCAATGCGGATATTCAGCAGCCTTTACAAACCGCCGACAAGTTAGAACAGCAGATCCGCAATTTCGGTGGCTTAAGTTCAACACGCCTGTCCGGAATTCTGCTGATGCGCACCAAAGGCCTGTCAGAAGAATCTGCCCAGATTCCGGTTACTCTCAACCCTGCTCTGCGCCTGACTGAAGATACAGAAAAATTTGTTGCTGCGATTCAGCAGACTCATCCGCATATTGGGTGTGAAAAGCTGCCAGTCATCGGTTTGGTGCCTTTTAGCAAAACCTTGAGTGTGCCACGTATCTCAGATCTGGCTGCCCACATTTCTGCTTACTGGATCAATGAAGGTGAAGCTAAACAGCGCCGCGTTCAGCACAGCAGCCTGATTTCTGCCAATATCGAACATGAACTGCATAAATTTGTTGCAGGTGAGCTGATCATCAGTGCCTCAGACCGTGTTGATGTTCTGCTGGCAAGTAGTTTGGCCAGCAGCAATGGCATTCCTTTGGCTGGACTGGTCCTGACCGAACACTACCAGCCGAATGATCTGGTACTGGAGTTCTGCCAGACTGCGATCAAACAAGGGCTGCCGATCCTGCATACAGAATTAAGTGCCTTTGAAACCGCACAAAAGCTGACCAATCTCAGCAATGAAATTCCAGTAGATGATATTGAGCGTGCTGAACAGGTGACGCGTTTCGTTTCCAGTCATATTAATCCGGATTGGTTGAACGCCACCCTTAATGGTTCTTACAAGCCGCGTCTTTCTCCGTCTGCCTTCCGTCACGAACTGGTACAAAAATCTATTGCAGCGAAAAAACGCATTGTATTACCAGAAGGTGATGAACCACGCACGATACAGGCAGCAGCCATTTGCCAGTCACGCCATATCGCTCAGTGTATTCTTCTGGCCAAGCCAGAGTCTGTGCTTGAAGTGGCTAAAGCTCGCGGTATTGAATTACCAGATGATCTGGAAATTATTGACCCTGACCTGATCCGTGAAAATTATGTTGCCCAGATGGTCGAGCTGCGTAAAGGCAAAATCAATGAGTTGCAGGCCCGTGAGCAGTTACAAGATAGCGTGGTGCTAGGTACCATGATGCTGGCACTGGATCAGGTCGATGGTCTGGTATCTGGTGCCGTGCATACGACTGCCAATACTGTTCGTCCTGCTTTCCAGCTCATCAAGACTGCTCCAGATTACTCCTTGGTATCTTCAGTTTTCTTTATGCTGTTACCGGATGAAGTGTATGTCTATGGTGACTGCGCAATTAACCCGGATCCAGATGCGGCACAACTGGCTGAAATTGCCATTCAGTCTGCCGACTCTGCCAAAGCATTTGGAATTGATCCGCGTATTGCGATGATTTCTTATTCTACAGGTACGTCAGGTGCAGGTGCAGAAGTTGAAAAAGTTGCTGAGGCGACCCGTATCGCTCAGGAACGCCGTCCAGATCTGCTGATTGATGGTCCATTGCAGTACGATGCTGCTTCTGTAGAAAGTGTAGGCCGTCAAAAGGCTCCAGACTCGCAAGTGGCTGGCCGCGCCAATGTATTCATTTTCCCTGATCTGAATACCGGCAATACCACTTATAAAGCCGTACAGCGTGCTGCCAATGTAGTCAGTGTAGGTCCAATGCTGCAAGGCTTGAACAAGCCGGTCAATGACCTGTCACGTGGTGCATTAGTAGATGACATCGTGTTCACGATTGCCTTGACAGCCATTCAAGCGGATCAGCAAACCAGTCTAGCAGATTAAGTTCTACCCAGCTTTTCACACACTTTCAAGTTTTATAGAACCACCTGATTGAAAAATTGGGTGGTTTTTATTTTTCTTTTTCAATTGCATAAAAAAGTCTGCCAGTCATTGGACTGGCAGACTTGGACTTAAAAAATTAAATCGCATTCCTACTTTTAATTCTCATGCATTGAAAATTATTCACTTAACAAGTGAATAAATTCAACTTATAGCGTTTGCCATTCCTTACGCACATCTTCTGCTGTTTTATTTAGCATGATACTGTCCCCTTTAATTTCGCTTACCCAGCTCAAAGGAATCAGATGATGCTCGTTATTTTCATCATCACTTCTGGTGAGTTTAATTGAGTCCTGCCCTTCTAAATGATCTACTTTTCCGACTTGCGTACCGCATGACGCAATTACCGAGGCATGTTCTTTGATGTCATTTACATTCATATTATTCATTCCAGTTGCCCATTAGTAAAATTAAAGAATCTTTAGTCTAAGCGCTGAGAATCCGACTATGTGTAAGGGTATTCAGGCTTTCAGTATTGATCAGTTAAGAATGTAATAGGACAAAATAGCTGTGTTTCATCACGTAAAATAATAGGGTAATAGGATTTGAAGATTTGAAGATTTGAAGATTTGAAGATTTGAAGATTTGAAGATTTGAAGATTTGAAGATTTGAAGATTTGAAGATTTGAAGAT
>NZ_JAMXXZ010000017.1:0-51288 GCF_024129285.1 Acinetobacter sp. S4397-1 | reverse complement strand
AGCTAAAAGACTCGGTTTGAGATTCAATCTAATTGCTGGAATTTATAACTTGGAGCTGAGTAAAAAATGACTTATGAAAGAAATCTATTATTCTTAAAGATATTTTGATTCGTAATTTTTGTTTCCTGAGATTGTAGAGCATCATATAAAAACTCATAATTTTGAGCGAAAAATTCCGCATCGAAATTTTTATCTTTTTTCATTTGATTTAAATTATCTTGTGCTTCTTCAGCATATTTTTTATAGTCAGAAATTTCATTAGCTGTCGTTGTATTCGATAAAACTATAATCTGGCCTGGTTCAAGTGTACTTGTAGATGATAGATCTAATATATGAGGGTTATTTTTTTTAAGAATTTCCCAGTCAGATTTTATTAGAGGCTGCTTGAATATTCGTTTAGACCAATTAATTAATTCCTCCTTTTTCTTTATTAAATACCATGCTACTTCTGCATTATTAAGATAAATCTCTCTAATATTTTTCTTTTCTTTTTGTGTTTGTTCTACGGTTGTTTTAAAATCAAAAAAAACTCCAATTATTAGGCTGAGAATAAGCTTTTACTGCTATTTTTTGAATAACTTCATTTCGATAAAAAATTAGATATATTAAGGTGTTTTGTGGAGAATATATATGAAACCACTTAGTAAAACCTTTATCATCAAATTCTCCTTCATATGTAAATATAGTTTTTTTAGTAAGAGGGTTACTGACCATAAACTTATAAGTTAAGTCTTTTAATTTTAAAGGAGGATAAACTTTAAATTCTAATCTAGAATATTTTATAGACATTTAATTAATCCTATATCTTTTTTGCATCTTGGGCTTCTTCAACCTCATTTATTAACACTCTTGTAATAATTTTTTGGGAAGAGCCTGTTCTTTTAATTTTCATAAAACCTTCAGAGTCAGTTATTCCTTTTTGTAAACACCCATCTTCATCTATTAAAATATATGGTGTATTTATTAAAGGAGTTTTTTCTTTGTTTTTAACCTGATATTCCAAAATATAAGAATTATCAATGATTGGTAATATAGGAAATTTTTGAGAAATTTTTTCACTATTTTCAAATAAATGCTGCCCCGCCTTTACCTCAAACTTGCCACCCGTTGTTGACAAAATTCCCGCACTACTGATTTCAATCTGTGACCCGCCCGCAGTTAGTACAATCTTTTTGGCTGCAGTAATTTCGATCTGATCTTCAGTAGAGATAATTTTGACGCCTTTACGCGCAATAATGTCCATCTCATTATTCTGCGCCTGTAGTTCAACTTTACCTTTTGCCGCATACGCTCTTACACCTTCTTGAGCGGCAAATAAACTTATTTTTGAAGCGGCATGGCCAATAATATGTTTTTGTGAACTCAGGTTAATACTGTCGGCTGCCTGATGGCTGATCTGGCCATCTGCAGATAAATGAATATCCTGCTGGGCACTCAGCGCAATGGATTGTGGGGCTGACAGAATCATAATCGCCTGTTTAAAGGCAGCTGCTTTGTCTTGATCCTTTTGTTCAATTTGCTCAATAAAGCTTTTTAAATTCTCAAAGATTTCAAGCGGATCAGTTTGCTGATTTTTAGCCACCTCACTCAGTGCCTGACTCGCCTGCAGACCTGATTCCAGCTGGTTTTTTGCCGGTTCAGCATTCATATGTGAGCCATCTGCAGCTTGCTGTTTATGAGTCGAGATCAATAAACCTTCACCGGCACGAATTGCGCCCCATTGGTCAGTACGCAATTCAAAGCCTTCACCCCGTCCTTCACTTTCAGCCTGTTCTTTCGGATGACTCAAATTACCCAGATTGAGCTGACTGGCCGCATGACTGCTGTGCAACTGTGCGCTGATCTGCCCGGTGGTATCATCAAAACGCAGCTGGTTAAAACCTTGCCCCTGCACTTCTTGCGAACGAATACCACTGAGTTTTTTAGTCTCTGGTAGCTGTCCTTTCTGATCAAACCTGGTCGGTGAACGTTGACCTTCATGAATCCGGCCTACCACAAAAGGCCGGTCAATATTGCCATCAAAAAAGTTAATCACCACAATTTCACCAATACGTGGCAAGAAACGGACCCCATAACCTTCACCGGCCCACGGGGTCAGAACATCCACCCAGGCTGAATCGGTATCGCTGTCATTACTACCTGCGCCACTGTCATGGGCATGGTCATCTGAACGGGTAAATAGAAAACGGATTTTGATTCGCCCCCATTTATCGACATGAATTTCCTCCCCTGCTGGCCCGACGACTTTTGCCCGTTGCGGATAGGCTTGGGGTCGATGCAATATAGGTTGATATTCAGGCACGACGGGAATATTGCGACGTTGCAAGACTAACTGATTGGCCTGCCGCTCATCAGCATCCTTAACTGCTGTCACCTGCCAGTGGCTTTGCTGGATTAACGCACTGACCTGTGCATTCAGGTCTTTCGGCAAATTATTCTGGTTATAGAAGTGCTTGGAGATGATTAAAAATTCTTTATCTGCCGCCTCATGCTGGTCAATTTCAGGATGCTGATCGAGTCTGAACCAGTAGCCGACCTGAGCATCACGCACCGTCGATGTCGCTAGAAATTGCTTGGCCTCAGCGGCATAAAAATGTTGTAAGTTCTGGTTGACCTTCTCGATTTGTGCAGCTGAGGCTGGGGTGGCCTGATCTTCCTGCTGAAGGTCGGTCACCCATGCTGGACTAATATGCCAGGCTTGTTCCAGTCCCAGACTGGCATTGTTCTGCATCTGGCTATGCTGATGCTTGCTTTGTACTGAACCGGCGCCTTCTTCCTGACTCAGGCGATCGGCATGCCAACGCTGGATATAGACAGCGGTCGGCTGTAACTGCCGTTCGGCAATAAAGCTGCTAATGCTGTCCACCTGCTCTGTCGCACTGGAACGATGAAAACGGATTGCCCGGCGACGTAGTGCCTGATAGTGGCGATTATCATCAATCAGTCTGAGCTTTTGCGCTGCAATCGGTGCAGAAGAATGCACGACCATCAGCTCAGACTCATCAATCAGCCAATTAATCCCTTCACTGCGCCATAAACGGGTTAAAAAATCATAGTCGGTTTCATTCGACTGCATGCTAAAAGGACGCACATCATAAGTCTGCTGCAAACCGGATAAATCTAGCTTAAGTGCAGCGGCAAATAGTGGACTTTTACTCTGCCATTCTTTAAAGATAACTTCAGTAATCTCACGGACATTTTTGTCCATAAATACGCGGCTATTACGGCGTTTATGCCAGAGCGAGGTTGCATCGTCTAGAGTCAGTTTATAAAGCGTTAAGGCTCCATCACTTTGCCCCTGAGCAGCCTGGGTGATAATCCCGGAACTGCGAAACAGTTGCCCCTGATCTGTCACCTGATCGACGGCGACCTGTGTGCCTATAAACTTTTTTAGCGGAATCAAGGCATTGGTAGATAGACAGATGAGCTCAACCTTCATGCCCCAATTCAGAACATGCTGACCATCAATGCGTTGCAGGAAAACTTCTGTATTGAGTTGCGGATGAGAAAATTGAACATGTAAAGCACGTTTCTGCGCACTTAAACCCAATTGTTCAAGTACCTGAGCAATAGAAATTCTTATCATTTTTAATTTTTATGACTATTTTTTCGGCATTATAATGAATTTAATTGATTAAGCCTAGCCTGTTTTATCTGACCTGTTTATTTGCTTTCCTTATGAGTTGAGCTTGAAGGTAAAAAATCTTTATTTAACTCTTCTTGTTTTAGTTCAAGCAGGTTTTCTATTTTAAATGCAGAGGGTTTACACAGCCGTAGAACCTGTATGTACTTAAATAGAAAAGGCAAATGATCAAGTTCATCTGCCTAAACTCGATTAGCCTTTCTTCACCAGATAATGAAATTCTTTATTGCCATTTTCATCTAAACGTTCTTCCTGCAACAGCAGTTCGTGCCCCAAATGCATACAGAACTTTGGAATATCCCAAGACGTTGAGTTATCCGTTGCAAAAACCTCAATCACATCACCGGCTTTGGATTTACGGATCGCCTGATGCAGCATCATTACCGGCTCAGGACAGCGCAGACCTCGGGTATTTAATTGCAAGCTAGGCGTCATTTCAGCTTTAGACATGGGCAGACTCAGGAGTTTAAAATCGGGCTATTTTAGCATAAAGTGACTCAGGCATTGCAGCATCCGGTTTTAGTCGGACGGTGAAATACTTGTTGACCCATCTGATCAGGATTTTACAGCACAATTACAATAGACAAGTGTATTTTCTGCGGTATGATAAAATCACGTTTTTTTAGATATTAAGAGTCTTTAGGAAAGATCATGCACGAGGAATCAGGCCCGTCGTGGGGTATGCGCGGCTTACGTAAATGGCTGGGAACTGCACCCGAAACTCGCGACGAACTGCTAAAACTAGTACAAGATTCACGTCGATTTTTAGAACCCGATACTGTTGCCATGCTTGAAGGCGTTCTTGATCTGCCTGCAACCAAAGTTCGCGAGGTCATGACGCCAAGAACATCCATGATCAGCTTGCAAGAAGATGATGAGTTGCTGGATATTCTGCATGTTCTGGTGGAGTCCGCACACTCACGTTTCCCGGTCTTTTCATCGGATCAGCCGGATAATGTGGTGGGTATTCTGCTGGCCAAGGATTTATTGCCGTTTCTGACCGAGCCATCTGCAAAAGTGGATATCCGTGCGTTGATGCGTCAGCCGCTGTTTGTACCAGAAAGTGCGCGTTCGGATCAGCTTCTACGCATGCTGAAAAATACCCAGACTCATATTGCCATCGTCATCGACGAATATGGCACCACCTCTGGTCTGGTGACCCTGGAAGATATTCTGGAAGAAATTGTCGGCGAAATTGAAGATGAGCATGACAATGCGGATGAAGAATCACAATATATCGTACCAGATCAAGATCCAGCGACCGCCAATACCTGGATTGTTCAGGCGCTGACCCCGATCGAGTATTTTAATACGATGCTGGATACCCAGTTCTCAGATGATGAAGTGGAAACCATGGGCGGATTATTGCTACAGGAAATTGGTCTGGTAAGTGATCTGGAAGGTCAGGTGATTGAACTGGGCAACTGGCAATTTACCATTCTTGCAGCAGATTCCCGTTCTATTCATCTGATTCGAGCAGTACGCCAATGAGAGCGTCTTTTGACAAGTTAATGCATACTTCATCGCCACAAAAACCATTACCTCTGATTTATCCCTTATTGATTGCCCTGTTTGCAGGAGCCATATTCAGCTTAGCATTGGCACCTTATCATTACTGGTGGCTGGCCATTTTGTCCCCTGCATTGCTCTATGCCTGTGTACGCGGACGTAGTGCCAAACAAGCATTTGCTATCGGCTGGGCTTATGGAATCGGCCTCTGGTTTGTGGGAGCGTTCTGGCTATATACCTCTATCCATGTCTATGGTGATACCAGCGCGGTTATGAGTCTAGTCATGATCCTGATCATGGCCATGGTCATGGGTTTATTTACAGCGGTGCAGACCTTTGTTTATCGCCGTTTTTTCCCGGAAACCCCGCTCACGTTTGCCCCACTGTGGGTACTTTTTGAATGGGCAAAAACCTGGGTATTTACCGGTTTTCCGTGGCTCTTTGTCGGCTATGCCTTTACCGAGCGTTATCTGGATGCCTATGCGCCATTATTTGGGGTATTCGGGGTGTCGTTTGTGGTCATCGTTCTGGCATGTGCGCTGGTCGAAATTCTGAACAAACGCTTTTTCTGGGCTATTCCTTCAGCCATCTTGTTATTGGGTGCATGGGGCGCAGCACAACTGAGCTTTGTCGAGCCAAAAAATCAGAAGCCTTTAACGGTTTCCCTGATTCAAGGCAATATTCCTCAGGATCTGAAATGGTTAACCGAATATCAGGTTAAAACCCTGCTGATCTATGCCAATCTGAGCAAAACCGAATGGGGACGTGATCTGATTGTCTGGCCTGAGTCCTCAATTCCCATGTTCCAGACCGATATTCAGGAATTTTTAGAGTCCATGAAAGTACAGGCAGAAAAGTCAGGTACAGCATGGATTACTGGAATCCCGTACTGGGATCTGGAAGAGTCCAAGACAGCAGGCTATCCAAAATACTATAACAGTATTATGGCCACAGGTGACGATTCTAGCGGGCTTTATAAGAAACAGCGTCTGGTGCCGTTTGGTGAATATATCCCCCTCTCCGGCTGGTTAAGCTGGGTTTTGCCTAGCCTGCAAAATGACCCGTCTATGAGTGGTTTCTCACGTGGTGCTGATAACCAGCAGCTGCTGAATGTGAAAAATCAGCATCTCGGTTCGGCCATCTGTTATGAAGTGGCTTATCCCAATTTAACCCGTCGTAATGCCAGTCAGAGCGATTTTCTGGTCACTGTTTCAAATGATGCCTGGTTTACCGGCACAGCAGGCCCATTGCAACATTTACAGATGGTACAAATGCGGGCCAAAGAAAATGGCCGCTGGTTTATTCGCGCCACCAATACCGGGGTAACTGCGTTTATTGATCACAAGGGGCATATTGTGAAAAAAGCCCCGATGGATCAGGAAGCCATATTACGGGGTGAACTTCCAGCCATGCAGGGCCAGACCCTGTATACGAAATTCAGCGATTGGCCTGTCATGATCTTCTCAGCTCTGCTATTGCTAGTCGGCTGGCGTTTCCGTCCGCGTAAGGTAGATGTCAGCTTCAAGTCGAGACGGTAATTGAAATGAGAAAACAAAAAACCGGGACCTATAGTCCCGGTTTTTTAATTTCAGTATTTAGAGTTGAGTCGCCAAATAAGAGATCATACTGGCCAGAGTGAGCATCGGTACATGACGATAAATGTAAACGACTGCCTGTTCAAATGCTGAGCTTTGCTCGGCCTGAATGCGAATAACACTCACATTTAATGCTGACCAGAAACAGAGAGCGATTAAACTGCTCATCACACTGATGGCAAAGAAAGCTACTATAATCTGGCTGCTACCTTCGGTGTTCTGCCATAAATGAACGATTCCCTGACTGACCGGCAACATGCTTAAAACCAGAAGAACAGATTTCAGCATCAACCAGTGAAATTGGTTGATTTCATCTTTCAAGATAAATGCTTTCATATATTTCTCCGTTGGCGAGTCAGGTGCCTTTCAGAGCATTATGAGCTTTTTCAAATAAATAGAAAGTGTAGCTTTATTCATATCTTACGAGAATTGTAATAGATAAACATGGGAATAATTCTTATTATAACTCGCATATCGTTTCTATTATTTAATTTATATAATTTTCAAAGGCTTATATTATATTTTATAATTAATACCTATTATCACTTCACTGAATACAAAAATAAGCGATAAAGTGAAGTGATATATTCCATTCAGTGAGAATTTATAATGATTCTCGATTATGGCTGATAATAAATATCGCTATCCGTTCCATCCCCACCGGCCTGACCATCTGCCCCAAATGAGTACAGATCAAAAGCACGGCCCTCGGTTCCCGGCATCACATATTGCAGTTCATTTTCCCAACTGTCTTTTGGATAGCCCCCTTTAACATAACCGCCCGGTAGCCAGTTTTTCGCAGTTGCCGGCTGATTCACCAGAGCATCCAGCCCCCCGTCCTGCATACTTGGATATTTACCATTATCGAGCTTATATTGATCCAGTGCACCTGCAATACTTTGCAGTTTGATGACGGTGGTATCGACCTTGGCTTTTTCACCCCGCCCCATCACATTCGGTACAATCAGTGCTGCCAGCACTCCCAGAATCACAATCACCACCATGACTTCAATCAGGGTAAAACCTGCAGCCCTCTTGATTCGCATCGTATTTGGAATACCTCGACTCTGGTTCAGATTCCTTTTCATTTAATCTCTCGCATGTGTTTATATCGTTCAGAATATTCGGCTTCAGGTCAAGCACCTGAAAATTTTAACCGGTTTCTGTTTAAATCATATTATTCATATTTACAATGGGCAGCATCACTGCAATCACAATCACCAAAACAATACTGGCCATCAGCACCAACATCAGCGGTTCCATTAAAGCCAGCAAGGTTGAGATCAGGGTGGTGACTTCACGGTCCTGCATCTGGGAAGCCCGATCCAGCATCCGGTCCAGTTCACCCGAGGCTTCACCACTTTTGATCATTTGTACCATCATCGGTGGAAAATAACCACTGCGATCCAGCTGGGTTGCCAGGTTGCCGCCTTCGGTGACTTTTTCAGCGGCCAGATTTACCGCATCACGGATCACCCAGTTGTTACTGACAGCTGCACCAATCCGCAAAGCATCGACCAGCGGCACACCGGACTGGGTCAAAATGGATAAGGTACTGGCAAAACGCGCGGCATTAATGCCCCGGGATAATTTTCCAAACAAGGGCAACTTTAAGGTCAGGCGGTCAAAGGCATAATGCCCGGCGGTGCTTCTTAAAAAACGTACCAGCAGGAAGAAACTGGTGATACTGCCTATCAGTAAAAAGGGCCAGGCAATCCGGATAAAATCACTGGCTTTCATTAAAGCGACAGTAATCCACGGCAAGGCATCCTTGCTCTGGTCAAAGGTCTTGACAATATCCGGCACCACATAGGTCATCAAACCCATCACAATCGCAAAAGACATCAACAGCAGAATAATCGGGTAGATCATGGCACCCTGAATTTTTTTCTGCATGGCGAAACGGTTTTCCGTATAATCTGCCAGTTGATCCAGAATCAGATCCAAATGTCCGGAGCGCTCCCCGGCGGCAATCGTCGCGGTATACAGTTCAGGAAAACGTCCCGACTGCTGTAAGGCCTGAGCCAGGCTATGTCCTTCCAGCACTTTGGAGCGCACCGACATCAGCAGGTTTTGCACATGGACTTTTTCACTTTGTTTGCCAACGGCACGAATGGCTTCTTCCAGCGGAATGGCAGCCGCCACCAACACGGCTAATTGCCGGGTCATCAAGGCCAGATCATAGGCTGTGATACTTTTTTCAAACCATTTACGCTGATAGTGCTGGTCTTTTTTCTCGACCGGATCGACAGAGACCGGAACCAGTGCCTGATCTCTAAGCTGCTGCCGGATCTGGCGTGCAGAATCTCCCTCAAGCACGCCCTTTTGCTGCTTTCCTGAAGCATCAAGCGCAATAAACTGATATGCAGGCATTGTAATGCTCTAATTTTCCAAAATTTTTGCTTAACGCGGTTGCGTCAGACCACCGAAATCATTCATATTCTTTCATATAAATTATCCGCTCACTCTAACACAACTGAAATTTGAGCACGACGAAATTTCATCAGGACCTCTTTCATCATTATGCCGAATTCTGCTCCCCCTTCTGTACCTGTTCACCGTGTTCGCGTTGCGGTACCGGTACGTCTGTTTGATTGTTTTGACTACAGTTTAAGTCAGGAACAATATCAACAGGCCGAAGTCGGTGCCCGGGTAGCGGTTTCCTTTGGCCGGCAGAATCTGGTCGGTGTGATTACCGAAAAGCTGCCGCTGGATGCGCCGATTGATCCCAGTTTCAAGCTTAAGTCGATTACGGAGCTCCTGGATGAACGCGCCATTTTAGATGCTAAAGTTTTAAGTTTGTTGACATGGTCCGCACAATATTATCAATTCCCGATCGGTGAAGTGATCCAGACCGCGCTGCCGACATTATTGCGTCAGGGAAAACCCTACAATCTGCTGGCCCGGACCTGGAAGCTTCTAGAGCATGAGGCCGAAGCCAAAATTCGCCGCTCTGAAAAACAGCAGGAAGCTTACCGGATTTTAAAACTGCATCCGGTCGGTACGACTGAAAATGTACTCAATCTGGCCGGGATTGAAACCGCCACATTAAAAGCCCTGGAAAAAAAAGGCATTTGTTGCTGTGTACTGGAGCAGCAGGATTTCAGTCCTCAGCCGATGCAGCTGGCACAGATGCCACTGACAGCCAATCCTGAACAAAAGCATGCGATTCAGCAAATCCTCAAATACTGCAAGAAATATCAGGCTTTTTTACTGGATGGCCTAACTGGAAGCGGAAAAACTGAGGTTTATTTGCAGGTTATGCAGCAAGTGCTGAAGCAAGGCCAGCAGGTGCTGGTGCTGGTGCCCGAAATTGGCCTTACCCCCCAAACGATTAGCCGCTTTCAGTCCCGTTTTCATTGTCATATTGCCCTGCTACACTCCGGGCTGAATGACAGCAAGCGTTTGCAAGCCTGGCAGGCCGCTGAAACTGGTAAAGCTTCGATCATACTGGGCACACGTTCCGCCATTTATACGCCAATGCCGAATCTGGGCCTTATCATTCTGGATGAAGAACACGATCTGTCCTTTAAACAACAGGAAGGTTTTCGCTATCACGCCCGTGATGTTGCACTGTATCGGGGACATTTACAGCAATGTCCGGTGATTCTGGGTTCAGCAACCCCCAGTATTGACAGTTATGCGCTGGTTCAGCAAGGCAAAATGCAGGTGCTGGAACTCAATCAACGTGCTGGCAGCGCCTTAATGCCCAAAATCCATATTCTGGATTTAAAAGTCGCCCAAAAACAGCATGGCATCAGTCTGCACCTGATTCAGGAAATTAAAAAACGCCTGGCTAAAAAAGAGCAGGTGCTGGTCTTTCTTAATCGTCGGGGCTATGCCCCGGTACTGATCTGTGGTAGTTGTGGCTGGCAGGCCCAATGTCCCCATTGTGATGCCAATTTCACTGTACACCGCCAACCGTATCAACATTTGCACTGTCATCACTGTGGCACCATTCATCGTCTACCTGAACAATGTCCGCAGTGCCAGCATACCGAGCTGGTGACTTTAGGCATGGGCACCGGCAAGGTTGAAGAACATCTGAATGAGCTTTTTCCCGATTCTGAAGTGATCCGGGTCGACCGGGATTCCACCAGCCGGGTGGGCAGCTGGCAAAAAATCTATGACAAGATACAAAAAAGCGAGCCGGCTATTTTGCTTGGCACCCAGATGCTGGCCAAGGGACATCATTTTCCTTATGTCACGCTGGTCGCCATTCTGGATATTGATTCCGGTTTGCTCAGTGTCGATTTCCGGGCCACTGAACGTACTGCACAGCTGATCATCCAGGTGGCAGGACGGGCAGGACGTGGTGAGCATAAGGGCGATGTCTATTTACAGACGCTCAGACCGGATCATGCCTTACTGAATACGCTGGTCAATGAAAACTACCGCGCTTTCGCCAAGCAGACGTTAACCGAACGACAAATTGCCCAGATGCCACCGTTTCGTTATGCCGTGCTGATCCGCTGTGAATCCAGAGATCAGGCACAAAATACTGAATTCTTACAGAAACATGCGGCCCTACTCAGGCAATATCCTGATCTGGTACTGGATATCTGGGGGCCGATTCCTGCTCCTATGGAACGTAAGGCTGGACGCTATCAATCACATATGGTCCTGCTGTCTGCAGATCGTGCCCGTTTGCATTATTATGTCAGGAGCTGGTGGCAGAACCTGTTGCAGGAAAAGCCTTCCAGCATGAAACTGACCCTGGATATTGATCCGCAGGAACTCAGTTAAGACCATTGAAGCTGTCTGTATAAATAAAAGCTCAAGCGGATCGGATGAAAATAAAATTTAAGGCGGAAAAATGTCGATACTGTTGCAAATAACACTGGTCCTGGCAATGGCACTGATTATCGTGCCTCTGAGTAACATGCTCAAATTGCCCAAGGTCCTGGGCTATCTGTTAACAGGCCTGATTCTGGGACCCAGCGTTTTCACGCTGATCCAGTCACCCACTCTCCTACACAGCTTTATAGAGCTGAGCCTGCTGGGGCTGCTGTTCTGGATCGGGCTGCAACTTCGACCTCAGCGTATCCTGCAAATTCCCCAATCCAGCTGGATCATGGCCAGTTTACTCGTATTCGGTTCCACCCTGTTTTTTAGCCTGATGGCCTGGGCATTCTGGCAGCAACAGCTCTTGGTTAGTGTAGTCATCGGACTGGCCGGCAGCCTGTCTGCAATGACTTTGGTGACCCAGTACCTGAACGATCAGGAACAGTTGGCCAGCAGTACCGGTCAAACCACCTATTCCATTTTATTGATTCAGGCCTTGCTGGCAATTCCAGTATTGGCAGCGATTCCTTTATTTGCTGGCATCAACTCGACCGAACATGGCGTGGCTTATTTTGCCGCTATCATGACCACGTTTAGCGGCCTGTTCCTGTTCAATCATTATCTGATGCGGCCTCTTTATCGCTGGATTATAAAAACGGGCAGCCATGATTTACATATGCTGGTGGCTATGTTCATCATGCTGGCTCTATTGGCCCTGATGCATACCTTGGGGCTCAGCCTGTTTCTCGGTGCCCTGTTTGCCGGGATTCTGCTAGCAGACTCCGATTTTCGTCAAACGGTAGAAAGTAGTATCCAGCCCTTTAAAGGTATCGTGATTGGTCTGGCATTTATTGGACTGGGCATGTCCTTAGATGTTCAGGAACTATTTGATTTCCCCCTCACCATTCTGGCTGGCACGGCGGCCTTGATGCTGATCAAATTTCTGCTTGGGCTAGGCTTGGCACGTTATTATCAGCAAGCATGGCGCAAGTCTGCCCTGCTGGCTGTCAGTCTTGCCCAAGGTGGCGAGTTCGCCTTTATCGCCTTGGTGATGGCAAGCACTCACCAGCTTATGGATCAGGTCTTAGTATCTAGCCTTCTGTGGATGGTCAGCCTGTCGATGTGCTTGACACCGTTATGCTATCGGCTGCTACATAGCCAAATTCTGCCGCGGCTGGACCGGCAGAATCATCTGGCGGCTACTTTTAATACCGAGAGTGTGCCCTATCCACCCACGCCGGTTCTGCTGATCGGATTTGGGCGTTTTGGCCAGATCATCGCACGAATTTTAAGACAGCAACAACAAGCTTTCAGCGTCATGGACAGTCATGTCGAAGCCAGCCATGTGCTGTCTGAATATCATATTCCGTTTTATCAGGCCAATGCCACCGAACCGCACAGTCTGTATCGGGCCGGTATTGAGCAGGTGCAGCATGTTATCGTGGCAATAGATGACATTGAAGACAATTTGCTGGTGGTCCGGCATCTGCGGCTGAATTATCCAGATATGACCTTATGGGTACGTGTCCGTGACCGTCATCATGTACAGTTACTGCAAGACCTCGGTGTAGAACGGATCTGGCGGGAAACTTATGCCTCAGCACTGGAACTCGGCCAGGCCCTGCTGGAAGATTTAAATCCTGAAATGGAAGCGGACTTTTCGCAGTTTATCCAGACCTTTCGCCAACATGATGAAAACCTGCTCAGGCGTCAGTATACTTTAGACAGCGAAGATGCCCTGCATACTGACCGACACCGGCATCATCTGGCAGAACTGGAATATTTGTTCAGTCAGGAGCCGCTACACACACTGCAACCAGATACACAGCAGCAACAGGACATCAACCGCTCAGGAATTGATGCGACAAGAGATGATCTGGCATAACTTGTGTTTTACAATAGTGTCACCATTAAAGCAGGGTTATGGAGAATTTTATGTCTGATTTACGCCAACGCTTTTTTATTGAAGATAGCCCTGTTCGTGGTGAAGTGGTGCATCTTGAAGAAGCTTTACAAACTATTTTAGCCCAGCGCGACTATGCGCCTGCCGTTAAAATCCTGTTGGGTGAGATGCTCAGTGCGACAGC
This sequence comes from Acinetobacter sp. S4397-1, assembly GCF_024129285.1. Classification (NCBI taxonomy): domain Bacteria; kingdom Pseudomonadati; phylum Pseudomonadota; class Gammaproteobacteria; order Moraxellales; family Moraxellaceae; genus Acinetobacter; species Acinetobacter sp. S4397-1. The sequence continues at coordinate 37,669 of NZ_JAMXXZ010000017.1, read as the reverse complement.
ACTGCTGGCGAGCACTTTAAAAATCAAAGGGCGGATCAGTCTGCAAATTCAGGCCTCTGGTACGTTTAAATGGGCCATGGCTGAATGTAACCATTTGGGTGAAGTGCGTGCGCTGGCAGATTATGAAGAAGATCCACATTTTCAGCAGGCAAACGACAGCAGTACGGTACTGAAAACCCTGATCAATCCGGTACTGTTTATTAATATTGAGCCTGAATTGGGTGAGCGTTATCAGGGGATTGTTCCTCTGGATCAGGAAAATCTGGCCGGCTGCCTGATGCAATACTATGACCTGTCTGCCCAGATTCCGACCCGCATTGTCCTGGCCAGTGATCACCAGCGTGCAGGCGGCTTATTGATCCAGCTTCTCCCCCGCAATAGTGAAGAAGAACAGCGCCGTGTGGATGAAGACCTGTGGCCGCGTCTAACCATCTTGACCGAAACCTTAAAGCTAGAAGAGCTGATCAGTCTGGAAGCCAACGAAATTCTTTACCGTTTATATAATGAAGAAGAAGTTCGCCTGCCCGAAATAGAACAGCTGAAGTTTGGCTGTACCTGTTCTAAAGAACGTTGTGCAGTTGCTTTACAGCAGATTGGGGTCGAATCAGTACGTGAAACCCTGGAATTTCAGAATCCGATTGAAATGGACTGCCAGTTCTGTAACAGCCATTACACCTTTACTGCTGAAGAAGCATTAGGCCTGTTTGGCGAACACCTAAGTTAAGTCAGTTTCAAAAAAAAAGCATTCGTCAAGAATGCTTTTTTTTATTTATATTTCGATAACATCGTTGCAAATTTCCTCTTTTAAATAAAACCGACCTTTTGATTTGTTAATAATTAATTACCTTATAACAAACACCATTCACTTTATTTTAAATAAGCGAGATGCTTGTCACTGTTCATGGTATTGATTTTGTTAATGATTGCAAATAAATTAGAGTAATAAATCTAATACGGATAATCATTAGTCAACAGGCAAGTTATGATGAAAAATTTAAATCGTTTAATAATGGGGTTCACCTTGGCAACAGCGGCAAGTTTAAGTATTGCAGCCGATGATCCATTACTGGGGAAATGGAAAACGATTGATGATCAATCTGGATATTCACGTGCAGATGTTGAAATCCGTAAAAAACCTGATGGCAGCTATGAAGGCATCATCGTCGAAACTCGCAGTTTGCCGGGTGCAGAAAAAATGGGGATCTGCCATAAGTGTCCAGGTCAGCTCAAAAACAAGCCTTTCCTAGGTTTGCCATTTATCTGGGATTTTAAAGCAGACCCAAAAAAGCCGCGTGAATACCATGATGGCAAGGTTTTAGATCCGATCAGCGGTAAAGTCTACAAGGGCAAGGCACGTTTAAGTGCCAACGGTAAACGTCTAACCTTACGCGGCTATGTCGGAGTTTCAGTTATTGGTCGTAGCGTAACTTGGGTAAAATACTAATTCTCTAAGCTTTTTAAAGCTCCTCTTGCAGGGGCTTTTTTATTGGTCATGTTTTGAAACAATAAGGTACAAATAATAACTGTTTCAATATTCAGAAAATCACAATAATGGTTGGAAGGCGGTTAATTTTTATTCAAAAATGATGATCAAGCTTCAGTCTCGGCTTCAATTGCTTTGGATGGTTCAATTACAGTTCAAAGTTGGCACCTGTTTCTTCTACCAAGTGACTAAGAAGGGATGCAGGAGCGCAGGTCACAGTACCCGCATAGAAACTCGACAGCTTGCTCTTAAACATATGAAGTCTAACCGTTTTAAAGGCAAAGCTCCAGAGGAGACCCTGTCGGGTTTCATCTTGTTTCATTTCCAAGCTTTGGCAGCTGCTATAGCATGCCATTGGGGGCAGAGCAGCGAGATTTGGGCTACTTAAGCTTATCTCACTCTTCAGCATCATTTCCTGTTGAAGCTCTCGCCTGGCTGTTTAAGGAGTAAACCTATGACTACAATTCAGTATCAAGAGAATTTCTCACACGGTTCTATCCCTTCTGAAATTATGGATGATCGCACCTTTGATTTGATTCATTTTTCTGAAGTCTGCGGCCAAAGTCCGGAATGGGTCATGCAGCTGATAGAACATGGCATTTTACCGGATCGCTCCACCACACAAACGAGCTTCTTTTTAGGTGAGGATATTTCGCGTGCACAACGTGCTTACCGTCTGCAGCGCGATTTTGACGCTTCTTTCAGTGCAGTGGCAATGATGCTGGACCTGATTGATGAGGTACAGGAATTGCGCCGTGAGATTAAACACTTACATTTTAAATAGGCCTTTTCTCATGCCCTGTTCCTATTCAAATTGCTGAATAAAGTCAGGGCATAGTATGTTTTTCTTTGATTTTGAGAGTTCCTGAATTTCTATGAAGACTAAAGACTGCAATAAAAAAATGAAATATATGTTTCCCGAATATCGCGATTTAATTGTGCAGCTTCGCGAAGAAAATCCACATTTCGCCCGCCTGTTTGAAGAGCATAATGAGCTGGACAAAAAGATTGTCCAACTTGAGCTCGATCCGGTGAATCATGTGAATAATGACATTGAAGTCATTAAACGTAAAAAGCTTAAACTCAAAGATGAAATTTACCGTCTCCTGAAAAATGCAGAAGCTGATCCTCTGGAGTAAGACTCATCCTTAAAATGTAGCGCTTCATCCGGTTTAGCTATTAAGCGCAATCGGCATTTTTAAAGATCGTCTGGCAGAGATACATTTTTCTATTTCAGGCGGCTAAACTTTTCCATCATTTTCATGGTCTTCACTGTGCCTTTGACGGTTCCGGTCAGGCTGTGTTTAATCGGCTCATAGCCGATAAACCAGAGTAAGTTCATTTGCTGATTCACCTGTTCCTGTGCCAGCATATCAATCACACTTTTTTCACCACGTCCCACCAGATGCCGGCGATAAAAATAATAAACGAGCAAGACGGTAGTGATCAGCATAATCCCCAGCATGATCCAGAAACCTGTAGGCGACTTGAGTCCGGGAATATATTCAAAGTTCATGCCATAAATACCGGTCAGCAAGGTCAACGGTGCAAAGATCGCCGTGATGATGGCCAGAATACGCATATTCTCATTGGTCTGGTTGGCAACTGCGGAAAAATGTAAGTCAATCGCCGTTTGTACTGCTCCACGCAAACGTGTGGTGTGTTTTTGAATTCTTTCGATATGGCTGGTCAGGTCATCCACCCGTATCAGCATGATTTCCTGCTTTTCATTGCGTTTTTTTCCTTTAAGATGCGGATAGTTATCCACAATTTCATCGCGTAGCTCCTGCAGAATTTCAATTTGTTCTTCACATAAATTTTCTACCTGCTGGAAAGCCATATTTTCCTGTAACAGCTGATGCCATCTGGTAAAGCGGCGATGCCCCTGCAAGAGTTCCTGTTGCCAGAACTCTACCCGCTTGGTCAACGGAGTACGCAGATCCAGATAACCGTCTACCATGTTATTCAGCAAACGCAAGGCTAAATCTAGCGGAGTAGCCGGCAGTTTCCGTGGCTTATAATGCTCCTCGACTGAGCGGGCCAGCAGTGTACTAATGCGCTGGATATAACTCTCGACTTCTTTATTGCCCTGTTCGCGTATGCTGACCAGCACCTGCGGTGTCATGATCAGGCTCACTGGAGTGGTGGCCAGACCAAACACCCGTTCGTGTTTTTCATGAATCTGGGATTCCAGCTTGATCTGATCCTGCGGACTGATCAGCTTACGGAAGATCAGCAGGTCATAATCTTCCAGCGTATCAAAAGTGCAAGGATGTTCCAGATTTAAAATATCACGCAGATGGTATTCATTGACCCAAAGCCCGGTTTTGGCATACAACTCCTGCTGCCATTGCTCGGCCCGGTTGACCACATCTTCACGGGTACAATCCAGCCAGATAAAAGCAGGCTCAAGCTCAGGATTTAGGTGATCATGCACATAAATATGCTGGCTAGTGGAATGATGATAGAAATAATACTCTTGCATATCTCAATTATTATTTTGCAAATTTTATTACATCATGCCATAAAAAAGCCCTGTGCAAACCCAAGTCATCACTCAGGTCATACACAAGGCTGATTTTTTCAATTCACATCAGCTTACTGATGTGAATGTTTAAAGATTAAGCTTGTTCGATGTCTTTCATCGTCAATTTGATACGGCCACGGTTGTCAACATCGGCAACCTGTACTTTCACTTCCTGACCTTCTTTCAATACATCGGTCACGTTTGCAATACGTTCGTTCGAGATTTGAGAGATATGCAGTAAGCCATCTGTACCCGGAAGGATATTAACGAAAGCACCGAATTCAACGATACGAATTACTTTACCTGTATAAATTGTACCCGGTTCAATTTCAGCAGTCAGTGCCTGGATTTTGGCAATAGCCGCTTGTGCAGCAGCTTTAGTTTCACCAAATACACGTACTGTCCCGTTATCTTCAATATCAATTGCAGCTTTGGTCTCTTCAGTGATCTGACGAATAGTCGCACCACCTTTACCAATCACGTCACGGATCTTGTCCGGGTTGATATTGATGACCTGGAAGGTCGGCGCATGCATCGAAATCTCTGGACGTGCACGTGAAATCACCTGATTCATTTCGTTCAAGATGTGCATACGACCCGCATAAGCCTGGTTTAATGCAGACTCCATGATCTCTTCAGTAATCCCTTCGATCTTGATGTCCATTTGTAGCGCAGTAATACCGTTTGCAGAACCTGCGACTTTAAAGTCCATATCACCCAGGTGATCTTCATCACCCAGGATGTCAGAAAGAACTGCGTAACGCTCGCCTTCTTTCACCAGACCCATTGCAATACCGGCAACTGGTGCTTTCAGTGGCACACCTGCATCCATCAGTGATAGAGAAGCACCACATACGGACGCCATTGAAGACGAACCGTTTGACTCCGTAATGTCAGACACAATACGGATCACATACGGGAAGCGGTCAGCGGCAGGAAGAACGGCTTGAACACCACGACGCGCCAGACGGCCATGACCGATTTCACGACGTTTAGGACCAGATTCACGACCAGTTTCACCCACAGAGTATGCAGGGAAATTGTAGTGAAGCATGAAGTTATCAGTTTTCGTACCTGCAAGGGTATCCACCATCAACGCATCACGGGTATTACCCAGAGTTGTGGTTACCAGTGCCTGAGTTTCACCACGTGTGAACAATGCAGAACCGTGAGCACGGTCCAGTACACCCACTTGTACGTCGATTGCACGAACAGTTTTGGTATCACGTCCATCAATACGTGGCTTACCAGACAGGATGTTGTCACGTACGGTACGGTATTTAAGATCTTCAAATAATTCGTTGACTTCGTCAGCCAGACCGGTTTCGTCATTTTCTGGAACGAACTGAGCTAAGGCTTCTACCTGAAGTGCATCAAGGGCCGCATAACGGTCCTGTTTGATTGCAATCGTATAAGCTTCAGAAATTTTCGCTTCGAATGCTTCTTTCAATTTGCCAAGAAGTTCTTCGTTTTTAACCGGAGCCACCCAAGTTGACTCAACTGCACCAGCAGCTGCAGCAAATTCTTTGATCGCCTGGATCGCAATCTGCATTTCGTCATGACCGAACAATACAGCACCCAGCATCTGGTCTTCTGAAAGTTCTTTCGCTTCAGATTCAACCATCAGTACTGCAGATTCTGTACCCGCAACCACAAGATCAAGATCAGACTCTTTGAGTTGTTCTAGGTTCGGGTTCAGAATATATTCGCCGTTGATCAAACCTACACGTGCGCCGCCGATTGGACCACGGAACGGTGTACCTGCGATAGACAATGCTGCAGATGTACCCAACATTGCAGCAATGTCAGCATCCATCGTTTTGTCAGAAGAAATAACGGTTGCGGTGACCTGAATTTCGTTGAAGTAACCTTCCGGGAACAACGGACGAATTGGACGGTCGATTAAACGTGAAATTAAAGTTTCAGCTTCAGACTGACGACCTTCACGCTTGCCATAACCACCCGGGATACGGCCAGCAGCATATTGCTTTTCTTGGTAGTTAACAGTTAAAGGGAAGAAGTCTTGTCCTACTTTTGCTTTAGGTTGTGCAACAACTGCTACAAGCACCTGTACACCACCCATGGTGATTACGACACTGTTTGCCTGACGGGCCACACGACCGGTTTCTAAAGTTACAGTGTGCTGACCGAATTGAAATTCTTTACGAACAATATTAAACATCGACATGTTTTATTTTTTCCTGATTTTATTCTAGTGGAGACCCCTAAGGTTTGGCATTCACAGTACAGAACCGAGTAAATGACAAAGCTTAGAAGCCGACCTCACCAGAAATAAACATGATTTTTAAACACAAAGAAGGAGCGAAACATTCGCCCCTTCCTCTAACCTGACATTTGCCAGGTCGAACTTTGTTTTCATCAATATGGCATTCAAAATGCAATAATCCGAAAATAAAGATTTAAATCGAATTAACGACGTAAACCTAAAGCAGCAATCAAAGCGCCGTAACGAGTAGTGTCTTTACCTTTAAGATAGTCAAGAAGCTTACGACGTTGGTTAACCATACGGATCAGACCGCGACGGCTATGGTGGTCGTGTTTGTGCTCTTTGAAGTGACCTTGTAAATCATTGATTTGAGCAGTCAAAAGAGCTACTTGAACTTCTGGGGAACCCGTGTCGTTTTCAGCGCGAGCAAATTTAGCGATGATCTCTGCGCGATCTGCGTTTGTTAAAGCCATTCGATTTCTCCGAGATGCTTATATATCTTGATAAAAATCAAAGTAATGAGAATTCAAGACCTTGACTGCCGTGCATCACTACAGCAAGTTGCATATTTTAAGGGAAATTCAGCCAGATTGCAAAAATAGATCCGGCTTTTATCAATAGATGTCAGACTATTTTTCTTTGTTTCTGTCATCTTTGCTTCAATTCAAGCAATCACACCCTACAGTGATTTTTTATAAAGCCCAGAAGAAATGGCTTTACATGCCATAAACCTGATGAGGTCAAATACAAAAACGAGAATATTTAATATAACCCGAATCGCGGATAAGAAATGGACTTGAAAAACAGAAGGACTAGAGCCATCAGTTGAGTTACCACACAAAACCCACAACTCTAGTCCCGATGTTCAATAGTACCGAATTATTCTGTGTAATTGATGATTTCTTTCTTAAATTTGAAGCAACCTACTGGAAATTCCTCAAGCAAAGCCATCACTGCTTAAGAATCCGAAAAGCGCAACTGAGTATCTCTGAAATCATCTTTATCGCCATTTGGTATAAGTGTTCTCACTTCAATAATTTCAAAGCATTTTTTTCATGGCTGAAACAGGATAAAAGTCATTTATTTAAAAACTTACCTTGTTATCAACGCATGATTCACCTGATTAATATGCATCAATTAGCACTACATGCTTTACATGTAGCCTTAATGAAAGGTCAACGGAGCCAATATTTATGGGTTGACTCAACCACTTTACCTGTTTGTAAAAACCAACGGATTCAACGCCATAAATCATTATCTAAAATTGCTTCTCACGGTAAAAGCTCAATGGGCTGGTTCTACGGCTGTAAATTACATGTTGTGATGAATCAACTTGGAGAAATAGTTTGTTCAGCATTATCCAATGGACATGTGGCTGACATAAAAATGGTTGAGCATTTGGTTGAAGGCTTAGAAGCAAAGCTTTACGCGGATCGTGGTTATATCAGCCAAGATTTAAAAAGTAGGTTGAAAGATCAAGGTATTGATTTAATTACTTATCATCGAAAGAATATGAAGTTTATTCAACTACAAGAATCTGATGAATATCACTTAAAGCAGCGCAATAAAATAGAAACGTTATTCAGCTTATTGAAAGGACAGTACAATTTAGTGACGAGTAGAGTACGTAGTGTTTGTGGATTTCTAGGAGGGATTTATGCTTCATTGTGCGCATATCAATTGAGCCACAGAAATAAGCCAACCATTCGAGTAATCGAATAGTTGGCTTAAACAGGATTCAGGTAATATAAAAGTTTTTAAGCCGCGCATGCAGTGATAAACATCGATAAAAAAAAGCCCGAGTAAACTCGGGCTTTTTCGCGCTGTGGTCTCTTCTTTATCATATTATTTATTGTATTTTTTATTGCGTTTTAGGCTTATTATTATGTTAAAGATACATCCTGTAATTTAACAATCATCGTCCTGATATGGTAGATTTTGCCATAATCGAGAATTAGAACTAGAGGTGTTTATCCTCTGTACGTGTAAGCCATTTCATACAATAAGTTACGCAAAGCTTGCACAATGTTACACTGATAACCTATTTAATTACCCGGCTTACGAAATTTTATTGCGTAATTTTCTGTACTTAAATAATTCATTTAAAGCAAAATTCATTAAAAGCAGGCAATAAAAAAGCCCTGTAGTCTCTCCCAAAACTACAAGGCTTAGCGGCTGTAAGTTTCCTCATTCACTTACTTCACTGTAAGTTCGCTGTCGTTAGACATTCTTGTTGTTATTATGCGATTTATATTCAACTTTCCTTGTTGAACTCTTTGTGTGACCAATCTTCTCAAATCTTATGCAAAAGCTCTATGCGGCAATTTCCTGAATGCTTGTAAGCTTTTACCTACAAAGACTTCGTCTTTTTTGCCAACAAATTACTACAACATTCGATAATTTTTAAACTCAGGCCACTGTGCCGTGTGGTTCTTACACAGAGGGCCTGTATAAAGGCCTCCTGATCAACCAGCAAGCTTACTACTTTTTTTGCCCGGGTAATCGCGGTATAAATCAGCTCCTTACTGAGCAGACTTTTGGCCTGCTGATCCAGCACGACCGCAGTATGGGTAAATTCTGAACCTTGTGACTTGTGAATGGTCAGGGCAAATGCGGTTTCGATATTCTTGGGTAAACGCGTAGCAGGCACCCATTTTTCCAGACTGGGGAAATATACTTCAAACTGGGCCTGATCCTGCTGCTCTCGCCAGAAACAGATGCCGATATCGCCATTAGACAGGCCCAACTGGTAGTCATTATAGGTCATCATCACCGGACGGCCTTTATACCATTCCCCTTGCTTTAGCTGTGCTGAGGCCTGTAAAAAGCGCTGCTCCATCTGCTGATTAATCTTGTTTAGCCCGAAGTCTCCATGCCGGATAGCCGTTAAAATCCGGTAATCATCAAAGCAGCTGACGACCTGCTGGACATAGGCTTTAAAATTAGTGGATGAATCACCTAAGACAGCCTTGACATAGGCCTGATAGCCATACATCAGCTGCGCATAATACTGCTCCAACATTAATGGATCGGGTTTCGCTTCACGCTTTGGTAAATATTGCAATTGCAGCAGATCGACAGGCACCTGATCGGGTTGAATGGCCTGAAGCTCTCTTTCCTGGACAATGGCCTGCTCAAAGTGGCTGAGTACCATTGAAGGCGGGTGTGACTGCTGGATAAAATTGGCCATCGCACCGATCCTGGCACCCGGCGCAAAACGGCGTGTGGTGATCAGATGGACGCGATTCTCTTGCAAGACCGGAACCTGTTGCAGGTCAGCCAGCACGGTGCCGACATCCACTGAAGCCAGCTGATCGGCATCCCCCAATAAAATCAGCCGGGCATGATCAGCAACTGCTGCCAGCAGCATCTGCGACAGGTTCAGATCCAGCATGGAGGCTTCATCCACCACAATCACATCATAAGGCAAAGGCTGTCTGGCATGAAAACGCGGCTGGCCCTGATGTCCAAGCCCCAGCAGGCGGTGCAAGGTAACAGGTTGTACCTGTTTCAATGCTGCCAGGTCAAATTGCTTTAGGGCTTCACTCTGTAGGGCGTTTTGCAAGGCTTCCTTCATACGCTGTGCTGCTTTTCCAGTCGGAGCCGCCATAGCAATCCGGATATCTGGAAGAGTTTCGTGCAAGACCGCAATAATATGCGCCAAAGTATAAGTTTTTCCGGTTCCCGGCCCCCCGGTGATAATGCTCAGCGCCTGTTGAGCCACCATTTCTAGAGCTTTTTGTTGCTGGGGATCCGTTAAGAGCTTACGTTCACACGCAGTTAAGGCCAGTGTCGGAACAGCCTGCAGCTTGATTCTGGCAATGTGAGCTGCGACAGACTGCTCCAGCTGCCAGTAACGGTACAGATACAACGACTGGTTTTCAAAAACAAAAGGCGCAGCACCTGTAGCGGAGGATTCACACTGCCAGACCAGATGCTGCAAGAACGCTACCTGCTCCACGCTCGCTGGTATACAGCTGTTCCCTTCCTGCATGGCATCCAGCACCTGTTGAATGAGCTGTTTCGCAGTTTCTTCCAGTGGTGCCGGGCTAAAAGGGGGCTGACATAGATAGTCAATCCATCCCCTCAAAGAAGAGACTGGCTGCGACACGTGAATCTGCTCATTTTCCACACAGTTATCCTCAAAGTTATCCACAGGCTAGTTTTCTGTTTAAGCTGTATAAATTTTCCAAAATCGCTACCTTAAGCCCGTTTTTGCTGTTCAAAGTAACCCAAAATTTGATCCAGTTTTAACAGGAATTCTATGTCCGGCTGCCAATGATAAGCTCCCTGTCCGGCCTGACCATTCATCCCTCGCAGATACAGATAAGTCGCTCCACCCAGATGCTGCTGTATAGCATAATCCTGCATATTGGCTGACAGATAACGATGCAACGCCACCAGATATAAAGCGGCCTGCAACCAGTAACTGGACTGGCTCATATTCTGCTGAATGGCTTCTGCCGCGTAATGTTGCTGGTCTGGCCCCAGAAAGTTACTTTTATAGTCCGCAATATGATAGCGCTGGCCATCAAAATACACCAAGTCAATTGAGCCGGTCAGATAGCGGGCCGATTTGGCCTCATTGAACTCGCTCATGACAATGCCCTGTTCGGCAAACAGCTGATGAATCTGGCGGATTTGCAAGGGTGCATCGGTCAAGGAAAGATAAAATGGAAATTCTGACAAATACGCCTTTGCCTGCAACTGCTCCAAGGCAAAATCAGCCTGTAGGGGGGTCGACAGGATTTCCTTAACCCAACCATGCATCAGATTCAGTACCATATCTTCCAGAACTTCCTCCATCAAGGCATGAAAGGCATCCTGAAAAACAACCTCAACATTTACCGGCACGGTTGAAGCCGCTGCACTCAGCTGTGCAAGTTCCTGCTCAAAAAACTGAATAAAAGGCTCATCATCCAGCTCGGAAAAACAGGGCTGGAACTGAGCGAGAAAAGCTAAAAATCCGGCCTGTTGCAAATGCTGTACCGACTTGAAAAACAACTGCAATTCCTGCCGGTAGCTGTCACGCTGGCCATGCAGGCGAATACCGGTCAGAATCTTATAGTTCAGACTGGAAAGTACACGGTGCATACTCTGTTGCAGGGCTTCTGCCGAAAACTCCGAGTGCTGCGCAACCTGAGTCAACAAGGTCTTTAGATTCACACAAGCATGCTGATAATCCTGTGCAAACGCCTGCTCCAGCAAAGCTCGCAGCTGAAATGCCTGCAGGAATTTTTCTTTGAGTTCCTGCCAGATCTGCGGTGCCGTGTTTTTAAAACGGCGACGAATTTCCAGATTCCAGTAGCTGCGATCCTGAAAGTCAAGATGCTCAAAAATGCTGTGCAGGAAAGTTCCGGCAACGGTGCCCTTGGGAAAATTCAGCTTGAGCCAGTCCAGTGGCTCCTGAGCCGGCTGATCCAGATGGTTAATCTCTATTTCATCGGCCGCACTGTCGACGACTTCTGCATGGTTCACCAGATCATCCTGGAGCACAGCAGGTCGAAGCTGATGCTGGGCCAAAGCGGTAAAGCTGGTCCGGCTGCGGGGATAAAAATGCCGCTGCGGCAAAGCCTGTGCCTGCATTTCAGGCGGCGTTTGCTGCTGCGCCAGAATACGGGCGGGTTCCTGACTTAAGGACTGCTCGATCAGACTGTAAGGATGCTGAAAAGCTGCCTCGCCCTGCCCACGCCAGAACGCCAGACCTGCCTCAGTCTGTCCGCTTTGATCTTGCAATAGGGCATAAACCCGATGGCTGGCCCGGGTCAGCGCAACATACCAGAGCCGGTGATTCTCGGCAGCATTACGCGCAGCATTTTGCTGAATGGCCTGTGCATGCAAATCCTTGTGATTGACCCTAATCACCCGGGACTGTTCCAGTATATTGTCCTGGCCCGCAGTCGCAAGCGAAAAATTCAGGTTTCCTTTATGCATATCAGTCGCGGCATCCGCGCCCAGCAAAAAGACCACCTTGAACTCCAGTCCCTTGGAGGCATGAATGGTCATTAACTGAACCCCATGATCTCCCGACAGCTTGCGTTCTTTTTCATTGTCTTTGCCGGAAGGAGACTGCAACTGGCGCAAATACCAGTGATACAGCTTTTGCGCGCCCTGATAATATTCACTCTGCTGACACAGTATGTCGGTCAGATGGCGGACATTTACCACCACCCGCTCATTGTCCAGACTCTGACTGGCCACCAGATTGGTCCAGACCTGGAACAGGTTCAGCGCATACGTCCAGGCCGTGAGAAAGCCTTTCTCGAACCACATCTCCCGAATACTGTCCAGATCGGCAATATAGCGATTTAAACCCTCGCTCTGCTGTTGCAGGTCAATCAGTTTTTTCAGATTAAATCCCAGCAGCCGGGTCAAGAGTGCACGTTTGACTTTGGCCTCATTAAACGGGTCCATGATGGCGGTTAAAACCGCAGCAACATCCTGAGCAGTCGGGCTGGCAAAAACACTTTGTCTGGATTCCTTATAGCAGGGAATTCCCATGCGCTGCAGACGCTGCTTGACCTGCTCCAGCGGAAAGTGACCAAAAGACAGCACGGCAATGTCATCAGCGAACAGTGGCTGTAGCGGGTCCTGCTGAAAATAAAGCTGCTTCTGTGCCGAGCGATTCAGCAATTCCCTAATTTTCCAGACCACCTGATCAGCTTCAACGTCCTGCTCCCCCAGCTGAATCCAGCGCAAGGGATGCGGATTTTCCAGCTGGTTTTCAACCAGCGCCGGATGAGGACGGCTACCCGCCTGAATCAGGGTATAGTGCACCTGCTCACCAAAATCCATCTGGCATTGAAATAGCGCATCGACCACCTCAACCAGCGGTTTCACCGAGCGGTGGTTTTGCATCAGGGTGTAAATCCGGCCCTGCTTTTGCAGTACATCCGCACGTGCCTGGTTATAGGTCAGCATGTCTCCGCCGCGGAAACCATAAATCGCCTGTTTCGGGTCGCCGACCATGATCATGCATCCGGCTTGCACCCGTTTGGCATCGCGCCAGATTTTGGCCAGCAGGTCATCCTGATCCTGGTTGGTATCCTGAAATTCATCGACCAGAATCAGCGGATAACGCGCCTGTACACATTCGGCAAAGCGCTGGCCCTGCTGTCCTTGTAAGGCTTCGGCTAGCGTGCGGATTTGCTGGGAAAAAGTGGTTTCCCCCTGTTTCTGCAAGGTTTGCGGTAAACGGGTCTGCACGCTCTGAATCAGATGAAGTTCCAGATATTGGGTCAACTGCTTGAGCTGCTGATCCAGCTTCTGCTTGATGTCACATAAATGATCAATTGCCACAATCAAGCGACTTTGCAGAATCTGCTGCTGCTCTACTTCCGGACAACTTTTGTTAAAGACCTGCGTACTGGGCAGAAAGTCGGTTTTCTTGCGGCGCAAATAGCACAATTCCAACAATACCTGCGCAAGCTCGGGATCAAAAAAGCTCAGTGCCCCTTGGGTCTGGACTGCTGCCATCCACGTCATAAAGTTTTCACATATACTTGTTAACTTGGTGAAAAAACTCTTATGAAAATACTTCGGGGTGTCCTGACAATAGCGACGCAATAACGCCAGATCATCTTCATGGATGCTGAGCAGACGTCCCACACAATCTTCAAGCTCGGCCAGATCCCACTTGACTGCTTCAAGTTTTTGAAAATGTTGAGCCTTAAAATTCAGGGCATCCCGTACCAGCCCCATATAATGCTCTGCCGGTTTTAGCAGATTGTGTAAATAGAGATGATTAATGAGATATTGTGGCTGCTGCTGAATCCATTCCCTTAATCCATCATGCAGCAGTTGCTGGATATAAGCATCCTGATCTTCCGTCAGCTCTGCACGTTCAATCTTGCCGCTTTCAAAGGCAAATTCACGTAATAGCTTCTGGCTAAAACTGTCCAGTGTTCCAACAAACAACTCATCCAGCTGGTTCAATACCAGACGCAAGCGGCGCCGGGCATAGTCCATCCGTGAACCATAATCTTTCAAGACTTGCTGGAACAGCGGATCATTTTCACGTTCCAGTTGAGCAGCCAGCTGAACCGAATTCAGCTGCTGATGGCGCTGAATATAAGCTAAGGTTTCTTCGACTCTTAAGCGCACCCGGTTTTTCAGTTCAGCGGTGGCCTTACGGGTAAAGGTGGTTGCAATCACCTGATGCGGATAATACTGGTCCAGAAAAATCCGCACCATCAAACTGGATAAAGTATAGGTTTTCCCTGTCCCCGCCGAAGCCTCAATCCAGTGGAGACCATGAAAATGCATATCCTGAATTGGATTGGTCGAAACACTCTGCTTCTGGTTTTCTGACAGCAACATGTTCATTTTACCCACTCCAGATGGTCATGAATGGGCGCATACAGGGCATGAGCAAAATGATGACAGCACGTTTCCAGAGCCTGATCCGGGTCCTGATCCTGCAATATAAACTGCCAGTCCTGATGCAGCTGGTTAGATTCATCACTGGTCAACGGCCTGCTACTTTCATAACGATTATTCCAACCGTTCAGCAATTCCTGCATTTCGACAATCGTCATCTGCCCGTGTTCATTTTCAGCCCACTTCCAGTTTTTTTTCATCAATAATTCAGCTGGCAAGACCAGCGGCTGTTTTTGTCCAATTTCCCAGGCTTTGAACCAGAACTGTAAATACTCACGTGCCTTACTCGAACTTAGCCCGGAAAATTTCAGGGTTTTATCGCTGAAAATGACGATACGTTCCAGCACCGGGGCGCGCGCATCATCATGAATAAAAGCCAGCCACAGCAGATATTCCAGCCAGACCTGTGCCCGGCGTTTTTCCGATGCCGAAGAAGATTGCATACTGAGCCAATAGGCACTGTGCGCCACTTGCGGTACGGTAATATTTAACAAAATTTCAGAACTCAACTTCCAGGTCTGCTGAGTTACCGGGGTCAGCTCTTTATCCAGCTCAAGCAGGCGCTGCTGCAATCGCTGTTGCTCCTGCTGGCTACTCAGCCAGGTAGCCTGACGGGTTTTGCCAACCGGCAAACGATCCAGCATTAGCTCCGGCTCGATTTCCTGTTCTTGCTGTAACAGAAAATCCCGGACCTGATACTGTTCCAGTTTATTCAGTAATAAAGGCTCTCTGGCACTCGGCAAGTCGGCATATTTGACACTGGAAATCCCGACACTTTTTAAAAATAAGCGTGCGGGGAAAATCATGTCCCGAATCCACTCCTCGCCTTTGAGCACTCGAACTTCCTGAGGCTCCAGCGCAGGATAGTGCGCATTGATCCAGCTGCTGCGCTGGCCGGCAGCGTTACGGATATATGCTGCTACAGCAAACCACTGGTCCTGAAAGCGCGGTGTGCTGGCCACGGTAAATCCGGCCGGGTCAAAAGGCTGTAAAGGATGGACATGATACAGCTGCCGGATATGCTTGGCCACAGTCAGGCCATTGAGTTCCACCATAGCATCGACTTCAGCATCCGGCTGCTCTGACTCACAGATCAGGCCAATATGCTGGATCAGCTCCTGCAAGGCCATGGATGGATCACGCGCTTCACCATCATCTACATCGAAGCCATTATAAAATAGCCATAAATTTTCCTGTGCCAGCAACAAGGCATCTAAAAAAGCTCCCTGCTCATCATCCAGACGTGAACGGTCGCCAAGCTGCGGCTTGAGCATACTCATCAGGTCAAAAGGCACTTTCTGATGTCGGCCCGGAAACTTGCCGCTGTCCAGATTCAGCATGACCACCAGTTTATAAGGCAAGGGGCGGATTTGACCGATCTGGCTAAAAGTAATCTGCCCGCTGGGTTCTGCCTGTTCCAGCTGCATGTCGAGCGTATTCTGGATTTCTTCCAGTACATACGGCAGCGGCAGACTGAGCGCGACCAGTTCCTGACTGGCATACAGATCATCCTGATCGTGATAATCTGCCAAGGTCAGCATCCGCAGCTGCTTGTCAATAATTTCGGCCACGGTTTTCAGGGCGTCTACCCCCGCCTCCCGAAATTCATTCAGATCATTCCATAAATATTCCAGCCAGGTTTTCACCGGCGTACGCTGCCCTTGCTCATGGAGCATCAGCCAGTCCCGACGCTGCACCAGATCCTGATAAATCTGAATAAGCGTTGCAATTAAAGGGAAATCACTGCTTAGCACCCGAGCATAGCTCAAGGTGTCCTGAAACAGGCGATGCTCGGGCATCGCCATACCCAAAGCCAGACGGTCTAGGGCGAATTTAAAACTGTAACGGTAATCTTCATCCCCACTGCTCAGACTTTGCTGTAAATGCTGCTGGTCCAGCCCACGCTTAAAACCAGCCTCAGCGAGCAGCTGCAACATGCGCTCGACCTGACTATAGTCCAGTGCATAACGCTGCTGGGTGGCGTTCAAGCTCAGCCAGTCGGCAAAATCTTCAATACTAAAACGCTGATGCACCAGCTGAATCCGGCCTAAGACTGCGCGCCATGCATTGCTGACATCCAGACGCGATACACCGGCAATCTGGATCGGTAAATACAGGCTGTCTTTTTGCAGTCTGGGACTGCCTGGCTCACGTTCGCGCGGTGGTGGCGCAAACACACTACGAATCGCGGGTTCTAGCTCTTTCAGATTAGGGGCCAGCACCAGAATATCACTCGGTTGGCGCGGCTTTTCTTCCGTTCCCTGAGCCAGCCAATGAATCATCTGCTCTTTCAGGACTTCCAGCTGGCGCAAGGAAGAATGACAGACATGAATTTGTAGTGAATCATCGTCAGGTTTGAGCGGATACTGATGTTTTTCAGGTTCCAGCAGATACAGGATATCGGACTGTAACTTGGCCAATAAGCAATCTTGATATTCATCCACAAAGGCATCCGCCCAAAGCCCCTCTTCCCCCGAGGACAGTTTGGACAGAAGTGAGAAGTGATCGCGGGCCTGCTTGCCAAAACGGGTCAGCAAGGGATGACGGGACTCACGGTCTTCGGCATTGAAATTCAACTGAAATGCACTAAAAAAATGCTGGATTTCTTCATCACTTGGCTTGTGTCCCCGGCTCTGCTCATATTTACGGATAAAGCGTTCCTGCACGCCGAGGTCATAACGCGCCTTCCAGTCGGGGTCAACACTATCAGCCCAGTATTCCTGTGAAGGGTTAAAATGGAAAATATAAATATCAATGTATTGGCCCAGACGGCGCAAGAAATCCAGCTGGCCTGGCGGCAGTTCCAGCAAACTAAAGACCACCACTTGAGCGGGCAAACGTTTCAATACCTCAGCCTGAGATTCCGGATTTTCCAGCCGTTCCCAGTACAGCTGTTCAATGTCCAGAATCTTGGCATAATCATCCTGAAACACATGCTGCCATAACCAGCGCTGCCAGGCTTCCAGCTCACGTGCCTGGATTTTGACAAAATCCCCGACTGGAATGACCTGCCCGTTTTCATCCTTTGGCATATAGATCATCTGTTCAACATCCAGGGCAATATCTTGCCCCCAGGCCTGCAACCAGTTCGTCGGGCAGCTACATTGCTGGGGAGGGCAGCCACGTGCGCAATAACCGCGATAGTCCATATAATGGCTAAACAGACGCGACACCTGTTCGGCCACCCAGTACAACATGCTCTGCTTTTTCAGCTGTTTTTCGGTGCCCTGCTCCAGACGGTCAGCACTGTCATAAATCCGCTTGATAATAGAATACAGCGGATGGTCTACATCCAAACACATCTCAGCGGGTAAAATATATTTACGTAGGGCCTGAAACATCCGCCACTTGATGATAATCCGGGGAATGTTGGCCTCACGCACCTGTTCAACTTCCTTAGGACTGTTCAGCACCCACTGATAGGAACTCCATTGAAAGGCACGAATGCGGTGATGAAACTGGGTATTGGCACTGATCCCCTTTTTTTCGGCAATTTTCTGGGTCAGCCAAGCTTCCACCGCCGGTGATGGCACAATAAAATGTCGCGGCTGTAACACCTCGAACGGATTTTGTGCTGCCTGATTGACAATACGCAGCATACTATCCAAAAGTACATCAATACGTTGACTCTGAATAACATGAATTGCCATGGCTTCCCCTGAATATAAAAAAATGCAGCCTTAGTACAAAACAATAAAGATTATTTACTATACTTCGCGACTGGTCTATGCGACTTTAAAACCCATATTTTGCTCAAAAATTTCTTTGAAAAAAGCATCTTATTGATGTTTGAATAGAAAAAAACAACATACAGCTTTAAGGTAGCCCCCATGAAATTAGATAAAATTCCTGACCGTATTGATCCGAGCCTCGATCTGGACCGGATCCGCAATGAATGTTTAGAGATCGTCAAAAAACGCGCCTACTGTTCGGCCGGTGCAGCCGTAATTCCCGTTCCATTTCTGGATGTGGTGATTGATGTCGGTATCTTGTCGCAACTGATTCCCGAGATCAATGCCCGTTTCGGCCTGGCACCCGATCAGATCAGTGTCTATGATGCTAAAACCCGTCAAGTCCACTGGCAGGAACTGCGTAAACGCGGAGTTGAGTTTTCCGGTCTGGTGGTGGCACGGACCGCGGTCAAAAAATCGTTGAATAATGTTGCAGCGAAAGTGATCACAAAGCAAGTCACAAAATTCATCCCCCTGGGTGGTCAACTGGTTGCGGCCAGTCTGGGTTATCTCATCATGAAGAAAATTGCGGAAGCACATGTCAACGACTGTTATCGTACTGCTAAAAATATCCAGCAAAAACAGATTGCTCAAAATAAATAAAATGAAAGGTGAGAAAGAGCAAGGATTATTTCCCTGCCCACCTACAACTTCAGGCAGACGATTCTGCCTGAAGTTGTTTTAAAATGGCCTTTAAGACTTCGATCCGAGCGGTGTTTTTATCGTCAGTGGCAATAATATGCCAAGGCGCAAGTTCGGTTGAAGTCCGCTCAAACATGTCTGCGGCGGCTTTCAGATAGTTTTCCCATTGCTCCCGGTTACGCCAGTCTTCTTCGGTAATTTTAAAACGTTTATGCGGAGTTTCTTCACGTGCCTTGAAACGCGCCGCCTGCTCTTCTTTGGAAATGGCCAGCCAGATTTTGATAATGACAGTCTGATGTTCAACCAGACTCTGTTCAAAGCGGTTAATTTCCCCATAGGCCCGTTGCCACTCAAGCGCACTGGCCAAACCCTCCACCCGCTCGACCAGTACCCTGCCATACCAGGAACGATCCAGAATACAGATATCATCATCGGTTTGTAACTTGGTCCAGAAACGCCATAAATATGGACGGCTGAGTTCATATTTTTCTGGTGCCGCAATGGTATAAATTTCATACTCACGTGGATCAAGTTTTTTTACAATCCGCTTGATGGCCCCGCCTTTGCCGGCTGCATCCATACCCTCAAACAGGATCAGGACATTGCGCGGATCATCACGTAAGGCACTGGCAACCCTGGAAGTCAGCTTTTTAAGTTCTGGCTTATAATCTTCCGCTTCGGCAAGGCGTTGCTCAGGTGATTTTAACCGCTCTGGAATTTTAGCTTGCTGCCATCTGCCGAGGGCTCTCTTCGGGTGCGCCGGACAATTTTTTAAAGCATTCAAAATGGCCTGGGCAAACTGCTGATCACGCTGTTTTTCATCTGCACCGTCAATAATCAGCCAGTCATCGCTAAAGCGCTGGCGCAGCTCCTGCACAGTGTCATATTGCTTCTTGTTACGCCAGTCCAGTCCATGCAGTTTATGCCAGCGCAACTCGCTGGGCTCAATCTGATCCAGACGGGCTTGCAACACCTGCCACGACAGGTCAATCCAGATTTTGACCACATCCACGTGATTGTTTTTCAGATCCTGTTCAAAAGCGCGCATCTCATCAATATAAGCATCAAATTTGGCCTCGCTGATGGGTTGTGTCGGCTGCATTGCCGTACTGATCAGGTCGCTATACCAGGTACCAAACATCACCATAAGCTGACCTTCCGCCGGAATAAAGCGTACATAAGGCTGCCAGAAAGGTTGTTTGTTATGCAGCATCAAGGGTCGGTCTGCTTTTACCCCCAGATAACGCGGATCGACCCACTCACGCAGCTGTTTGACTGCCTCCCCTTTACCGGCCAGCTCTATCCCATTCACCAGGATCAGTACACTTTTGGCATTTTTTCGGCCCTGGGTATTTTTTAAATTGTATTGTGCATCAATCAGCTGGAGGGATAACTGGTCTTCATCCATAAGCTGAAAAGGCGATTGTTCTAAATCCATACTGAGCCCTTTTCTCTTCTTCTTATAGGCAGTATAACGGGGAAATTTTCCACTCAAACAGGGCCAGCAACGTTTTTCACACGATTAGTTTGATTGTTTAAACAGCGAATTGACCTGTAAATCAGGTTTCATTGGTCAATTTGTCATGGCGAGATCCTTCAACACCCTCTAAGATTCTGACATCGTAAAAAATATCTGAACTATCATGTCCAAACTTGCCGCACTTGATGAGTTATTAGAACGTTATGATCAGCTGAGCTATCATCGCCAGTCCAAAATTTTAAGCCGCTTACAGGATGTACAGGCATGGCAGAAAACCCGGATGCAGCGTAGCCATCAAACCCATTTTTCAGC
Source organism: Acinetobacter sp. S4397-1 (assembly GCF_024129285.1). NCBI lineage: Bacteria > Pseudomonadati > Pseudomonadota > Gammaproteobacteria > Moraxellales > Moraxellaceae > Acinetobacter > Acinetobacter sp. S4397-1. The sequence continues at coordinate 16,888 of NZ_JAMXXZ010000017.1, read as the reverse complement.
AAAGCAGAACCAGCTGATGGCCGACTATTTTCTCAACCGGCTTTATGGCGGACCGGATTTTGATGCGCTGGCCACACAAATTAAACGCCTGATGAAATATGCCCATAAAGCTGAAAAAGTTATTCCGGAAAATGCCATTAAAACTGGCACATTGGGGGTTGAACTGGCGATTCTGGCGGTACAGCTAGATGAGCAGGTGGCCATCCAGCTGTTGAAAGACTATCCGGCGGATACCCCGCTGAATGATGAGATGATGCGATTGGCTTATATAAAGCTGGATCAGGCACAGGCGCGTTTAAAACAGCTGGAACTGCTGGACCAGCTGGGTCATAGCCTGGATAAATACATGCGCTCCTTTATGGTCTATACGGCCTTTAAAATGTGTAAAGGTGCAGCAAATAAATATAATTTTCAGGTCATGTATGAATTTATGCAGGAAGGTTTCCTGGCCATGAAACCGTTAAAGTCGGCTGAACAGTTTGTCCGTGACTTTACCCAGGGCGAACGTCATATCATTGACCGGGTGCATGCTGGCGATCTGCGGCCCTTTCAATAAGCGTTATTTTTCACCAGATCAGGCAGCACTGAGACTTGCCTGCCCTCGGACTAAAAGTCATCCTTTTGCCCAGAGCAGGCCGTCATCCTACAAAAAGATAGCATGATCATGCACCCGAAAGATTTCAGCTGACTTGCTCATTTTTCTGTATATTATTCATAACAATTGCATGATGAATGCTGAATAACATCTTAGAATCTGTCATTATGCAGTCAATATAAGATTAACCCGATGACTATGTTAGGAGTGACTCCCATGTCGAATGAAAATCCAACACCTGCCCCTACCCCCGAGTCGGCACAACAGACAGACAAAGTGAGTCCATTCTTAACTGAAACTCTTCCTCAAGGCACCCCGCAAGGTCAGCAACAATCCCTCGAACAACGCCTGACCGATACGCCGGTGACCTCTACAATACCTAAATACAATCTGCCACGCGGCGCCAATACCGGCAATGTTGGTTCAACCACGCACTTTGGTTATCAGACTGTTAACAGTGATGAAAAAGCCCAGAAAGTGGCGGAAGTCTTCCATTCGGTTGCCAGCAAATACGACATCATGAATGACCTGATGTCTTTCGGTATTCACCGCCTGTGGAAACGTTTTGCGATTAATATGTCGGGGGTACGCCGTGGTCAGCATGTGCTGGATATTGCAGGCGGTACGGGTGATCTGGCTAAAGTTTTCAGCCGCGAGGTTGGCCCAACCGGCCATGTGGTACTCTCTGATATTAATGAATCCATGCTGAATGTTGGCCGTGACCGTCTGATCGATGCCGGCTGTACCAATGTCGACTTTGTTCTGGCCAATGCTGAAACTCTGGAACCCTTTGCAGACAACAGCTTTGATCTGCTGACCATTTCATTTGGTCTGCGGAATGTGACTGACAAAGATGCAGCACTTGCAGCGATGTACCGCGTGCTTAAGCCAGGCGGCCGTCTGTTGATTCTGGAATTTTCTAAACCAGTCTTTGAGCCATTTTCAAAACTGTATGACCTGTATTCATTCACCGCTTTACCGATCATGGGTAAAATCGTGGCAAATGATTCGGAAAGTTATAAATACCTTGCTGAATCAATTCGCATGCATCCAGACCAGCGCACCCTGAAAGGCATGATGGAAAATGCCGGCTTCCAGAACTGTGATTACCACAACCTGACTGGCGGCATTGTGGCCGTTCACCGTGGTTTCAAACTCTAAGAGGCTATACCAATGTGGTCAATTCTCGCCCTAGGGGCAATTGAACGCGTGATTCATCAGATGATTGATCTGGATGGCATTACCCGCATTCAGACCAATGCGCTAGCCGGTAAAATGCTGCGTGTGGTCATTGCATCACCACAGCTTTCGGTAGATGTATGCTTTGATGAAGGCAAGGTTCGCTTAGAAGCCACTGCAACCGGACATGCTGAACAGCCTTCTATTTTTGAGCAGCGCCCTTTTGACGCGCAAACGTCTAGCCTCGTAGAGGCAACAGCGACGCTAAACGTCAAGAATATGGTGGAACTGTTCAGCCTGTTGGTATCCGATGACATCGGCAATATTCCGCTACAGGGCGACTATAAACTTCTGCAGGAAATCCAGCGCATCATGCAGCAGGCAGAACCTGATCTCGCTGCTCACCTGAGCCCCTGGATTGGCCCGACTCTGGCCCATGAGCTGGGTAAACTGCAACTAGCGCCCCAATATGTCAAACGTGCCTTGCAGAGCAAGCTGTTCTTTGCTGAAGACACATTAAAAGAAGACAGTGGTTTATTTGCTCCACGCTGGCAAATGGATGACTTAAATCAGGATACCCGTATCCTGAACCAGAATTTAGATCGCGTTGAAGCCAGGATTCGCCAGCTTCAACAGCAGATTGATGCTCCACATAACTCTACATCCGACTAGGTACACCGCTTTATGATTCCGCATGTTTCACGTTTACGCGAACTTTGGCGCATCGCCGCGCACTATAGACTCGACACGTTGTTTCCTGCGGAAGAGCTTCCAGAAAAAGCACGGCATGTCCTGTCAATCATCCGCATGCATCCGGCGGCCTGGTCCAGCAAGGAGCGTAAAAATCCGCTCAAGCTGAAACTGGCACTGGAAGAAATGGGGCCGCTGGCGATCAAGCTCGGTCAGCTACTGTCAACCCGCCGTGACCTGATTCCGCCTGAAGTCTTGCAACAACTGGTTTTACTGCAGGATCGGGTCAAGCCTTTTGATAATGAAGTCGCCAAGATGCGGATTCAGGAGTCCTTAAAGGCGGATGTAAATACCCTGTTCGCCCGTTTTGATATCCAGCCACTGGCAGCTGCCTCGATTGCACAGGTCCATACCGCTGCCCTACATGATGGCCGTGAAGTCATCGTCAAGGTTACCCGTCCCAATATTCGCCAGCAAATTTTACAGGATTTTGAAATTTTGCAATGGCTCGGCGATGCACTGGAAAAGCGTCTCGAAGCAGCACGTGCCTTGCATCTGTCCGAGATTATTCAGGACTATCGTCAGATTATTTTAAATGAACTGGATCTAACGCTGGAAGCTGACAACACCCGCCGCATGCGTCATTATTTTACTGGCTCCAGCATGATGTATGTGCCTGAAGTCTATATGGATAGTAAAGATGTGCTGGTGGCGGAGCGCATTACCGGGGTGCCGATTTCAGATATTGCGACCTTTGACCGGTTGGGCATGGACCGTGCTGATCTGGCACGTAAAGGCCTGACCATCTTTTTTACCCAGGTCTTCCGCGATAACTTCTTCCATGCCGACATGCATCCGGGCAACGTCTTTGTAGAGACCATTAATCCGGCCAATCCGCGCTTTATCGCCCTGGATTGTGCGATTATGGGCGAACTGTCCAAGCATGACCAGATGACCGTGGCGCGCATGCTGCTAGCCGTCATGAATAGTGACTTTATGCAGCTGATCCAGATTGTACATCAGGCAGGCTGGATTCCACCGGGTACTGATCAGGATGCGCTAGCCCGTGAAATGCGCCGTACTGTGGGTCCAATGGTGTCCAAGCCAATGCATGAGCTGGACTTTGCCGGTATTCTGATTGAAGTCATGGATATTGCACGCCGTTTCCATTTGGAAATTCCGCCACAGCTGATGCTGCTGTTAAAAACGCTGGTACATGTGGAAGGCCTGGGTACCGATCTGTATCCGGAACTGGATATCTGGAGTCTGGCCAAACCGATCCTGACGGATTGGATCAAGGCTCAGATGAATCCGCAGAAGAATCTGAAAGAACTCGGTCAGAAAATTCCGGATCTGCTGTTAGGCGCACAGGATTTACCGACCCTGATGATCGACAGCCTGAATAGTCTGAAAAACCAGTCGGCCTGGCATGCCAAACAGCTCAATGAATTGCAAAGTATGCGCCTGCAAATGGAACATCAGCAAAAGCGTAGCTGGATGTTTGGCAGCATCATGGCAATTCTGCTGTCAATTGCAATTATTTCACCTTGGTTCGTTTCGGTGATTCTGATTGTGCTGGCGAGCGTTCTGGCAGTCTGGCGAATTTCGAAATAATTTTTTAAATAGCCTGATTCGTCAGGCTTTTTTATGCTTAAATTATTGAAAAAATAAAACAAGAATATCCAAATGAAATATAGTTTTTTATGGGCACTGTATCGCCAGAATAGACAAAAAACCTTTCTCACTGCACTACTTTACAGCTTCCCAACATGGATAGATATTTTTTTCTATATCAACCAAACAGCCCATTGGCTTGCATGGTCCCCTGCTGCCAATACCACATTCTACCGCCTGATTCATAGTGACTATTTCTGGCTCATTATCAGCTTTAACCTGCTTCCGTTGTTATTTCTATTCTGTCTACGACAAACACAGCTAATACTAGCTTTAAAAATATGGATAGGTATTGCAGGTAGTTTGTTTCTAATTCATGCTTTTTACTGGCCAAGCTATCCTATAACCACGCTTTTGATTATTTCATTTAATCTACCTTTTTTAAATTTACGCAATAAAGAACTCATGCACACTTACATCAACCCGATGCCATGACTCTCAAGTCACCTTAGGACATATCTTGCCATTGGGTCTAAAGACGCATCGATTAAAATAAGCACACACTTCGCTGGTATGGGTTGAATCATGGTACAGATTTTACAAAAACGGGCGCCTGCGCTGACGATTCGTGCTGGCCATCTGGCACGTGAGCTGATTCTGAAAGAAGGTTTGCAACCCGAACAGGTCGATATTGTGCCAGGCGCTGCAGGCGGCCCCAAAGGTCTCGGCATTCAGGGGCTGGATCAGGCAATTTTTGGTGAGTTTTTTTCACGGGCGCCACAGCGTAGAACCTTGGTCGGTTCATCCATTGGCAGCTGGCGTTTTGCCAGTGTAGCTGCCTGGGGAGCCAAAGCAGGCACTGAGCGTCTTGCAGAACTCTATACCCATCTCTCTTTTCACAAGAAAATGACCCGTCAGGAGATCAGTGACATCTGTCGTGGCATGCTGCTAGAGCTGGTCCAAGGCAAAGAAGCCGATCTGGTCAATCATCCGGACTATCACCTGACTGTCTTGTCGATTAAAGCCCAGCACATTTTCCAGAGTGACAAAGCCTTGCCCCTGCTGGCTTCTGTGGCTGGAATTGTTGGCACAACGGCGGTCGCACGCAGGCATAGCCGTCATTTTATGCAACGTGTGATTAGCCAGCCAAATCTTGGAGAACAGTTTAAAATTGCCGATGATGGATTTACCACCCACTATCATACGCTGACTGAACAGAGTGTATTGCCCTGGCTGATGGCATCTGCCTCCATTCCGGGGGTGATGGCAGCGGTGAATAATATTCCGGATGCACCGCAAGGCTATTATCGCGATGGTGGCCTGATTGATTATCACATTGACCTGCCTTTCCAAAGCAAGGGGATTGTGCTGTATCCACATTTTACCGACAGTATTACGCCGGGCTGGTTCGATAAACTGTTTAAACGTACTGCACATCCGGAAAATCAGGCCCGTACCTTGCTGATTTCACCCTCTCAGGAATATCTGCAAAGTTTACCACTCGGCCGTCTGCCAGATCGTAAAGATTTCAGCTTAAAAGGTTTGGACCAAGCCCAGCGGATTCAGCTGTGGAAACAATGTATTGTTGAAAGTCAGCGACTTGGAGATGAATTTCTGGAACTGGTGGAAAAGCAGAATTTTACCGCTGTAATCCAAAACTTGTAATGGTCACGGTCTGCCCAAATTATTTGTATAATTACTTTAATTTTTTGAACTGTTGAGATTTATGCAGAAGTTTTTAGTGGTCCTGCAATATGCCTGTTTGGCTTTTGGTCTTTATCTGATTTATAGCGTTAGCATGTCGTTATACACCCAGCAATTTGAGCTGATGGAACTGGTGGCTGATATTGGTACGATTTTGATCTGTATTGATCTGGGCGTATTTTTATTTACCAGTCGCGGTAAACAAAGCATTAGCATGGAAGAGTATGCCAAACAGCTGGAACAGCCGCCATCCAAGCTGGTCTATGTAACCCGAAAGCTGGGCCATCTCGGTATTTTATTGATTATTACCAGCTGGATTGTACCGATGGTTAATTCATAAGTATGTTCCAATAAAAAAACCTCCCGATGGGGAGGTTTTTTGTCAAACTTAAAGCTTACTTAGAACCTTTAATTCCGGCTTGTAATAACAGCGCACCCAAACCACCGATCTTTTGCTCTTGCGGTTTAGCCGCTTGCGGTTTCTTGCCCTGAGGACGCTCAGTTTGCGGACGTGCATGCTGTGGACGTTTGCCTTGTGGCTTACGCTCACCGCGCTGCTCATTGTCACGGCGTGGCTGGCGTGGTGCTTTTGGCGCTTCAGAACCTTCAGGACGCATCGACAGATTCACACGGTTACGTTCAGCATCTACATTTAATACACGGACCTGAACAATCTGACCGGGCTTCACCACCTTGTGCGGATCTGCAACGAATTTATTGGCAAGTTCAGAAATGTGTACCAAACCATCCTGATGTACGCCAACATCAACGAAAGCACCAAAGTTGGTCACATTTGTTACCACACCTTCAAGCTGCATGCCTTCCGTCAATTGCGCCACTTCAGTAATATCATCACGGAATTTGGCAGTGCGGAACTCTGGACGCGGGTCACGACCCGGTTTTTCCAGTTCAGCCAGCACATCCTGAATGGTCGGCAGACCAAACTGCTCATCGACAAATTCTTCTGCATTAATTTGACGAATGATTTCAGTATTACCAATGATGTCTTTGACAGTTGTGGCTTTTGCTTCCACCATCTTGCTGACCAGCGCATAAGATTCAGGGTGAACCGCAGAAGCATCTAATGGTTCTGAACCCTGCTGAATACGCAAGAAACCAGCCGCCTGTTCAAACGTGCGCTCGCCCAGACGTGGCACTTGTTTTAGAGACTGACGGTTATCAAAACGGCCATTTTCCTTACGGAATTCTACAATTTGCTGGGCAATGGATTTGTTCAGCCCTGCGATATAGCCCAGAATGGCCGCAGATGCCGTGTTGACATCTACGCCCACCGAGTTCACACAGTCCTCAACTACGGCTTCCAGCGTTTTGGCCAGGCCGGTCTGGTTGACGTCATGTTGATACTGCCCCACACCAATTGATTTAGGATCGATTTTTACCAGTTCGGCCAAAGGATCTTGCAAACGGCGTGCAATCGACACTGCACCACGAATGGTCACGTCCAGATCAGGAAGTTCCTGAGCTGCCAGCTCAGAAGCTGAATACACCGATGCACCTGCTTCAGAAACTGATACGCGAGTCAGTTTCAAGTCGCTATTCGCTGCCATCATTTCAGCAACCAAGGCTTCGGTTTCACGGCTGGCTGTACCATTGCCAATTGCAATCAGGTCAACATTGAACTCACGGCATAAACGCGCCAGCTCTGTTAATGAACCTTCTTTATCTTCTTTTGGTGCAAATGGATAGATCGTGCTATGTGCCAGTACATCACCAGACTCATTTACAACGGCCAGTTTTACACCCGTACGGATGCCAGGGTCGACACCTAATGTGGTACGTGCACCTGCCGGAGCGGAAAGCAGCAGATGACGCAGGTTTTCAGCAAACACCTGCATGGCTTCAGCTTCAGCTGCCAGACGTTTTTCAGTCAGCAATGAGTGCTCAATAGTGGGGCGAACTTTACCGAGCCAGAACAGTTTGGCTGTTTGTTTCAGGAAGTCCTGACGGGCTGGTGGCTGAATCTGGTCCAGATTGTACTCGGTTTCAATACGTGCCAAAGGCGCATCATCTTCACCGTCGACCTTAAGACCCAGGACATTCTCCTGGCGGCCACGTAACATCGCCAGTAAACGATGGGAAGGCACTTTATTCAGGCTTTCAGAGAAATCGAAGTAGTCACGGAATTTTTTACCGACTTCTTTTTTCTCATCCGAGGCGACCAAACTTTTCAATACGGCAGTTTGCGCAAACATGGCTTTCAGTTCAGCCGTCAGCGCAACATTTTGTGCCCAGTCATCAATCAGAATATGCTGGATTGCATCCAGCTGACTTTCCGTATCCGGATAATCTGCATGGCTAAAACCGGTCAGTGCTTCCGCAGGATCAAGCTCCTCTGTAAAGATGCGCTCTGCAACAGGACCTAAACCGGCTTCTTTGGCCTTAAACGACTTACTGGTACGCTTTGGACGGTATGGCGCGTAAATTTCTTCCAAGGCATTTTTGGTTTCAGCCGCATTTACCCGTGCCAGCAAATCATCAGATAATTTCTCTTGTTCTTTGAGTGATTCAATGACCTTTTCACGGCGTTCATACAAATCACGCAAATACGCTAAACGTGTATCGAGCTGGCGTAATTGTGTATCGTCCAGGCCCTGCGTTACTTCTTTACGGTAACGTGCAATAAAAGGAACACTGGCACCCTCATCAATGAGTTTGATGGCAGCTTCGACTTGATTTGGACGCACGGCAAGCTCTTTTGCCAACTGCTGAACTAAGTCAGTCATCGTGTTTGATCCCACAAGGATAAGTACTAAATGGCATGATTATAAAGACCAAGACTATAAAATCCACAACTGTTTTCATTAATTTATGCAATAGCCATCTCAAGCAGTGCTGCATTTTCTGCTTTTCCTGATAAAGTTTGCATGAACTTTGTTTTTTATCTGGAGTCCAAGCGCATTTTTTTTCAATTTAGATGTATATATTTGGTATCTATGTCTTGATTTTAACTGCAATATTTGGTGCTTTAGAGCATAGTCAATGAATAGTCATGAATCGTATACTCAACGCCTGTTTTCAGTTTTGTTTACGACGACAATAAAGAATAAGGAGCATCTCATGAATTTAGTGGTACCTGCTGAAAAAACCGATGCCGTACAAAGCGAAACCGACCGAGTCGAACGCATCCTGGTTGTCGATGATGACGTGCGTCTGCGTACCCTGCTACAACGCTTTTTGGAAGATAAAGGCTTTGTAGTCAAAACCGCACATGATGCAACCCAAATGGATCGGCTTTTACAGCGGGAATTATTTTCTCTGATTGTGCTCGACTTTATGCTGCCGGTGGAAGATGGCCTGAGTATCTGTCGTCGTTTACGCCAGTCCAATATCGATACGCCAATTATTATGCTGACCGCACGTGGCAGTGATTCAGATCGTATTGCGGGTCTGGAAGCCGGCGCCGATGACTATCTGCCAAAACCGTTTAACCCGAATGAACTACTGGCACGTATTCGTGCGGTTTTACGCCGTCAGGTGCGTGAGGTTCCCGGCGCACCAAGCCAGCAGATGGAAGTAGTGAGCTTCGGTCCATGGTCTCTGGATCTGTCTACTCGTACCCTGACTCGTGAAGGTCAGGTGGTCACTTTAACCACGGGTGAGTTTGCCGTACTCAAAGCCTTGGTACAACATCCGCGTGAGCCTTTGACCCGTGACAAGCTGATGAATCTGGCACGTGGCCGTGAATGGGGCGCGATGGAACGCTCGATTGATGTTCAGGTGTCCCGTTTACGTCGTCTGGTGGAAGAGAATCCAGCCCGTGCGCGTTATATTCAAACGGTGTGGGGGGTGGGTTATGTCTTTGTTCCAGATGGTGCGGAGTAATTTTTTCGTATCAGAAAAAATAGGATGAGTTGTCCGTATCTATCTTTCTGATTTTGAATTGCGTGACAAACTCATTCGCAACTGTTTAAAGCAGGAAGTATTTATCTCTAATGTTTCTACGACACAGTGAGGATTTGCTGCAATTTGACGGGTTTTGCGATGAGCAGCTCTGCTCCGCAAGATGGTTGTGCCTACTTTTGCCAAAACAACAGTAGGTTGAACCGAAGCTTTCAACCTTTATCTCAATTCCAGACAGTTTAACTCCGCTAGGATAAGGACTTTTAATTGACTCATCATAATTTGCTGAAATCATAGCACAGGATTGCTCAGTGAAACTCGACCCCATCGACCCGCAAGAATTTACCGACTTTGTCCGTTACTCGGAAAAAAAACGCACCCGCTGGGAACGTTTTTTAGACAAGATCAAACCTCGTTCCGCCGCCCTGCGCACCACGGTACTGGTGGTTTTTGTGGTGCTGTTCAGCCTGTTTATGTCGATCTGGTTTTTTTGGCGTACCCTGTATCTGCCTGAAATCCAGCAGCATGCACGCTATTTGGCAGTTGAACTGGAAATCCTGAACAACCCGAATCTACGCCTGTATCATAATGATCAGCAAGTGGATATTGATGCCTATCTAAAAAATCGTCTCGGTATCGAGTACATCACTGATCCGGCGGAATATCCCAATATTAGGGAAAAAGTTATTGCGGAGTTTTTTACCAACCAGATTGAAACAAAGCTGGCCAAAGAGTTAAGAATCGAGCAGGCCACCGTCTATTTCCAGTTTAAGCCAAGTCCGCAGATCTGGATCCAAACACCTGAAATGGATGGCAATTGGGTACGTGAGCCTTTAAAAACCTATGCTAACTATAGTCCTGAGCTGATATGGGGCTGGCTGCTGGGAACACCGCTCATTGCCGGGATTATTATTCTGATTCTGGTGCGCCAGTTAAACCGCCCGCTACGTCGCTTGCAAGAGGCGGCCAACAGTTATAGCAATAGCGGATCGGCGCCCTATCTGGATACCAATCACGGACCACTCGAAATCCGCCAGGTGAACCATGCCTTTAACCAGATGATTTATACATTGGATCAGACCGAACGTGATCGCCGGATTATGCTGGCCGGCATCTCGCATGACTTACGTACTCCGCTTACCCGCATTCGCCTAAGCGCAGAAATGATGCCCGATGAGGACTTTTTAAAAGAAGGCCTGATTTACGATGTCGAAGACATGGATGCAATTCTGAACCAGTTTATTTCCTATATGCGCGACGGCTCAGATGAAGATTTGCAAGATACCAATGTCAACGCCCTGCTGCAGGAGCTGGTCACCCAGTTTAAGCCCTTAGACATCCATTTTAGTCCTCAAGACATTCCGCTGATTCAGGTGCGTAGCATGTCCCTGAAACGCTTGATTGGTAACCTGATTAACAATTCAAAACGCTATGGTGCCGAGCCGATCGAACTTTCTGCATTTTCAAAAGGCGACCGTCTGCTCATTTCTGTGGCAGACCATGGCGAAGGAATTCCTGAAGATCAGATCGAAGCCCTCATGCAGCCTTTTGTCCGGGGTAATTCTGCCCGCACTGTACAAGGAAGCGGCTTGGGCCTAGCCATTGTAAAGCGTATTGTCGATATTCATGCCGGTGAGCTGCATATCCATAATCGCCCCGAAGGGGGACTGGAAGCTGTTATTTCCCTTCCTTTGCACAAACCTGATTCAGACGCTTCTGCCCCTGCGAGTACGCTCGATAAAATCCGACAAACGCTCACTGAGCATTTTTAAGATTAGAACAAAAAATGATCAGTTGATTTTTTAGCTTTTCTATACAATGGATTTTATATGTATTTAATTCAACAACTTAAAAAACATCAAATATTCTTATACCTACATTTCGTTAAAAAATTAGACCTTAGCCTAACACCTATGCAAAATGTTTTTTTTGATCGGTACAATCCGTATCATAGTTTAAGAATTAATGAGAGTTGAAATGTCTTTAGATCGTATCCGTTTAGCCTCCCTCCACAATAAAGTCATCAGCCCAGAACAAGCCGCTGCATTCATCGAAGATGGCATGACTGTGGGTATGAGTGGCTTTACTCGCGCTGGCGAAGCTAAGGCAGTTCCTTTGGCTTTGGTACAACGTGCAAAAACCAATCCATTAAAAATCACCCTGATTACTGGTGCCTCGCTCGGTAACGATCTTGACAAACAACTGACTGAAGCAGGCGTATTGGCACGCCGTTTACCTTTCCAGGTAGACAATACCTTACGTAAAGCCATTAACAATGGCGAAGTCATGTTCATTGACCAGCACTTGTCTGAAACTGTTGAACAAATGCGTAACCTGCAGTTGAAAAAGCCGGATGTTGCGGTCATTGAAGCTGTTGCGATTACTGAAGATGGCGGCATCATTCCAACAACATCTGTTGGTAACTCTGCAAGCTTTGCAATTTTTGCAGAAAAAGTGATTGTAGAAATCAACACCAACCTCAGCCCGGCATTTGAAGGCTTGCACGATATTTATATCCCGACTTACCGTCCAACACGTCAGGCAATTCCATTGACTCAAGTGGACGAGCGTATCGGTACGCATGCGATTAATATCGACCCATCAAAAATTGTGGGCATCGTATTTAACAGCGAATTCCATGACTCTCCATCTACTGTGACTGCACCCGATGATGAGACTCAGTCTATTGCAAACCACCTGATCGCTTTCTTTGAACAAGAAGTGGCTGAAAAGCGTTTACCGAAAAACCTTGGCCCGCTTCAGGCAGGTATCGGCTCAATCGCTAACGCTGTATTGACGGGTCTGAAAGAATCTAATTTTGAAGATCTGGTGATGTATTCAGAAGTACTGCAAGACTGTACTTTCGAATTGATCGATGCTGGTAAAATGAAATTTGCTTCAGGTTCTTCAATTACACTTTCTGCAAAATATGGCGAGAAAGTATTTAACAACCTGGAACACTACAAAGACAAACTGGTTCTTCGTCCACAAGAAATCTCTAACCACCCTGAACTGGTTCGCCGTTTAGGTATTATCGGCATCAACACTGCGCTTGAGTTTGATATTTACGGTAACGTCAACTCGACTCACGTCTGCGGTACCAAAATGATGAACGGTATTGGCGGTTCAGGCGACTTTGCACGTAATGCGCACCTAGCGATCTTTGTGACTAAATCAGTAGCAAAAGGTGGCGACATCTCTTCTGTGGTTCCATTTGCCTCTCACATTGACCATGCTGAGCATGATGTCGACATTCTGGTCACAGAACAGGGACTTGCTGACCTGCGCGGCCTTGCTCCACGTGAGCGTGCGCGTGCGATCATCGACAACTGTGCACATCCAATGTACCGTGATGCCCTGAACGACTACTTCGACCGAGCCTGTGCAAAAGGCGGCCACACCCCTCATCTGCTTCGCGAAGCATTGGCGTGGCATTCTAACTTTGAAGAACATGGTCATATGCTGACTGCAGAAGTTGCAGTTAAAACAGCATAAGCTAAAGAAGCGAACCATTTAAAAACGCCCTGCGGGGCGTTTTTTTATTCCCCCCAGGTTTAAACCCTGCCATGCCGGTGCTGTTATTTGAGCTACAGATGCGGGCACTTTTGCTGAAGGACTTTAAATTCCGATTCTTCACCCTCATACTGAACTCAAGAGTCAAATCAGAGACATGCTATGCGCGTAGATATTTGGTCAGATGTAGTCTGTCCGTTTTGTTATATTGGTAAAAAACGTCTGGAAGCCGCTGCCGAAGAAGCCGGGATTGAACTTGAGCTACATTGGCACAGCTTTCAGCTCGACCCGGAAGCACCGCCTCGTCAGGAAATTTCCAACTCGGAGCGTCTGGCCCAAAAATATGGCCGTTCAGTTGCCGAAGTTGAAGACATGCAGCGCAATATCGCCGAGATGGCAACGGCGGAAGGAATTGAATTTAACTGGGAAGGTGCCAATTCTGGCAATACCCTGAATGCACATCGTATTATTCATCTGGCCCAAAGCAAAGGTTTGGGCAATGAAGCCCAGGAAGCCTTCTTCTATAGCTATATGACACAAGGTCTGGCGATTGGCGAGCGTGAAACCCTGGAAGATGTCGCTGCCCGGATTGGCCTGAACCCAGTTGAAGTCGATGACCTACTGGACTCAGATGAATATGCGGACTTCGTACAGTATGATCAGGAAATCGCGCGTGACCAGCTCAAAGTGACTGGTGTCCCGTTCTTTGTCTTTGATCAGCGTATTGCCCTGGCAGGTGCACAGCCCAAAGAAGTCTTCTTGCAGGTTTTGGCCAAAGCCTTGGAAACACCACACACTGGTTCGGCTGAGCAGTGCTCTGCTGACGCTTGTGACCTACCCAACCAGCCTGAATAAATAGGCCCCACTAAAAAACCCCCATTCAAGCTGGGGATTTTTTATAATAATTATTTATTGGTACCGCGCTTTATTCACATTTAATCAACCAGAAAACTAATCTTGAGATTGACGCGGTATTCGGTAATTTTATTGTCTTTAATTACAACTTTCTGCTCATTAATCCAAGCTCCCTGAACATTCTTGACGGTTTCCGTGACCTTTGCAATGCCAGTTTGGATGGCATCCTCAAAACTCTTATTACTACTGGAGTTGACTTCGACGACCTTTGCAATTGCCATGATAAAACTCACTGTAAACATGAATGAATGGTTATCTTAGACTGTTTTTCAGGCTGTACGTTGTTTATTAAACAAGCTATAGCAAACGCTTACAGGGTTCAAACAATACAATAAAATCGGGTTTGCTTCTACTTGGAGCTTCCCTAAGAGCCTCTCTATTACTTTGCACTTTTATCTCTCTTCACAGGTATAAAAAGCCTATAAAATCAGACTTGAAGCATAGAGCAAACACTCTAATTCATTGTTTTAAAAGTATTATTTTTCAAAAAAATTTACATTTTGCCGAATTGATCATTTTTTAATAATTGCCATTTGATATGATTTCTACGTTATTTCACTCTCCCATTCATTCTGTTCACGCTGTTGAACATGCTTATCTTAAAGGTCAACTTATGAACATGCTTAAATTTGCTTTGGCTACTGCAATCATGGCTGTTTCTATTCAAGCCTCAGCTCAAATTGCACAAATGGTTTATCTGCCAGACTTTCCTGTGAAAAAAGCTGAGACTGAAACCGTGCAGACAGAGCCTACACCTGTAGAAGATGAAAAAGCGGCTTAATGCTCAGGTATTTTTCATGTGTACAGGCTGAATTTTCAGCCTGTTTTTTTATACTCAAACAAGGCAAATGATGCCCAAATAAAAGAAGAATTTTCTCAAAATATCAACCTCTCCCCACTTTTTATATTTTCTATTGATTTTTATCACTTTTATTAACTTATATTCATTCAAAATTGCAGGAAAAGTACTCAACATCAGTTCTGAGTTATTGTATGATTTAATGCATCTACAACTCTTATAAATTTACTTTATTATTTAAATTTTGCCATGCATACACTTCAAGCTTTGGTTCAAGGAAAAGTCACACCTCAAATGATTTCTATTGATCATTTAATTGAAATGGCTAAACGTTATAACGATCCTCATTCCGCCGAATACAAACTGATAGAACTGGCCACCAATATATTGCTAGCACAGGCTTTGGACCAAGCGCTGAAACATGTCTAGAGAAATAAAATGAATGCTTTAGTAAAGGCAAAACTGATTAAAGAATTACATGAATTAGAGCAGGCACTGGATCATGACTCCCTCAGCCTATATGAAACCGCCTGCGCCAAGAAAAGAATTCATGACATTTTTAATTTGTGTGATGAACCTATTTTTAAAAGCCAGATTTTTGCTTTCAAAAGCCGTACCCAACCCGAACTGGCCGCCTATCAGTTTGTGGCCACCACCTCTTATCAACTCAGTTTTCGTGGCTATTTCCACAATGACACTGAGCTCATACGCAGTTTGAAAGCTTTTTCTGTAGCAGGCTGGGCATTTTTACATCATCCTCAGCAGGGCTGGCAGCTCTGGTTTATGCCATCGGCCGAGATGGAGCCGCAGCACAGTCCTTGGAATGATCTGGAAAGCTGTTATCACTGGCTATTGCAGCACCCCTGCTTTGATTTAAAACCAGATCAACAGCGCATGCCTTTGGGTCTACTCATTCCTTTCGCCGAACAGCCTGCTACCCCGGAAATTTCCCCTTATCATTTGAGCGATTCCCCATCACCTGTACATGCTTCAACCACAGGGATACAGACTATTCCCCTGCTCTCACAAGTTGTACAGGAAAGCTCCGAAACTCAGGCATCTCTCCTAAGCATGCAGCAAACCTCTTTGCCACACCCGGATACAGCTGTGTCGTATGAAGAGCTTAACTTTCCACTCAACCTGCAACTTGCTGATATGCAGGCGCAGGTACAGCCTCTGGAAATCTCTGATCTGGCGCGCTTATGTAAACTAGAGCTGGATCCTATTGTCGCACCGTGGCATGTCGATCTGGCTTTATATTATGCAGCCGAAGATCAGTGGCAAAACCAGCCCGTGTATTTAATTGAGCAGCTAGATGAACATGGGCAATGGTTGAAATACCTGATGCTTCTGGGTACTTCCAGCCTGCAACAGGCACAGCAGTGTATAGAACACTGGGAAAGTTTATATAAGCGACACTGTATTGCGATTAAATCCATTCAATGGACAGATATTGCGCAGATTTTTACCCAGTTTGATCTCTTATATAACCTCTATCATGATCAGGCTGAAACCTGCTGGACCCACGCTTCCTATCTGCCTTTTATCCCCGCTTCCTCAATCCATACCTCTAAGTTTATCCAGTTTGAGGAAACCCCGGCAGATTTTTCTACTCCACTTTTATTGTTGCAGGAACATCAAAAAATCCGGGTTATTCATGGTGAGCAACGCCTGTCCCTGAACCCGCAAGAAAAGACTTATCCATATTTACTCCTGAAGCGCAGCAAGCATCTCAACTGGCAGAAGATCCACCAGATTATTTTGAGTCTGCCCCAACCTCTCTCTGTACACACCCTATATACTGAAATTCTTACTCAAATCACTGAATAATTGATGTTATTTTGTAGTTTCACCTTGCTTTTTTTCCTTATTTTTTAGAAAACTACTATTGAAGCAAGAATATATAAGAGCAAAAAATTTCTCATGCAAATTCTCTGTACACGACAAATTTCACAGAACCCTTATCCTATCAGGGTTCTGCCTTCTTAAAATTGCCAAAATTTCCTTAAACTCTTCTT